>NZ_JBFTOC010000024.1:0-54269 GCF_056397785.1 Arthrobacter sp. 05L421 | reverse complement strand
CCGGCCAGCTTGCCCTTGATGTCCCACAGCGCCATGTCCACCGCGGCGATCGCGGCCATCGTCACCGGGCCCCGGCGCCAGTACGAGGACCGGTACAGGAACTGCCAGGTGTCCTCGATCCGGTGCGGGTCCTTCCCGATCAGCAGCTGAGCGACGTGCTCCTTCAAATACGCGGCCACCGCGAGCTCACGCCCGTTCAGCGTCGCGTCCCCGATCCCGGTCACCCCGTCCTCCGTGGTGATCCGCAGGGTCACGAAGTTCCGGGAGGGGCTGGTCACGAAGACTTCAGCGGCAATGATTTTCACAACAGGTCCTTATCTGCTCTTACGGGGTGTCGTAGTTACGGGGCGCCAGCGGCGCGGGTGGTTTCCCCGGGCGGCCCGGGTCAGCCGCCAGGGGTGAGTCAGCCGCCCGGGGTGGGTCAGCGCTGCGTGGTGCCGCCCGGGGTGCTGGCGAGCAGTGCCAGTTCCGCGCGGCCCGGCAGTCCTTCCCAGTCCCCAGCGGTGCTGACGGCAAAGGCTCCGGCCAGGGCGCCGCGCTGCAGGCGGCCGGCCACGTCGGCGCCGTCGAGCAGGGCGGAAAGGTAGCCGGCGGTGAAGGCGTCCCCGGCCCCTACGGTATCGATGCTGGTCACGGGCACGGCGGGTGCCTCCCAGCGCCCGTCCGCGGTGTACACGCCGGCGCCGGCGGCGCCGCGCTTGACCACGACCTCACGGACTCCGCGGTCCAGCAGTTCGGCGGCCATGGCCGTCTCGGCGGCGTCGGCACCGGAGTCGGGGTCCCAAGTTCCGGCCGGCCCTGCCCCGGGAGCAGCCGCGACCAGCCCGAGTTCGTCGTCGGAGGCGATCACGATGCTGGCGTGCCGGACCAGCGGTGTGAGCACAGCGCGGGCCTCCTCCCGGGACCAGAGCTTGCTGCGGTAATTAACGTCGAGGGAGACCTCCATGCCGTCGGCGGCAGCGCGCTCAGCCGCGTACTCCACGGCCTTCCGGGCGTCGGGGCCGAGGGCGGCGGTGATGCCGGTCAGATGCAGGATCCGGGCACCGGCGCTTAGGGCATGGTCCAGGTCCTCCCGGCCGAGGGTGGACCCGGCGGAACCGGCGCGGTAATAGAAGGCCCGGGTGACATCCGCCGTGCGTTGTTCGAGGAACATCACCCCGGTGTTCCGGGCGGCATCAATCCGGTGCCGCAGCCCGATGCCCTCGGCGCGCAGCTGCCGCAGGATGTACTCGCCATGCGGGTCCGCGCCGACCACCCCGGCCCAGGTGACGCTGTGCCCGAGCCGGGCAACCCCGACGGCTACGTTCGATTCCGCCCCGGCCACGTGCATGCCCAGGGTGCCTCCGGCGGACAGCGGCCCGGTGGAGCGCAGCGAGACCATGGACTCGCCAAAGGTCAGCAGATCAACGGCCTGCGGTGCGGAAGCGTTGGGGACGGCGGCCATCACCGCAGGCTCTCCGCGCGCGGCCGGCTGAATTCGGTGGCCAGGGCCACGAACCCGCGGGCCCGTTCCCGCATCGGGGCGAGGCCGCCGCCGGAGCCGGCGTCGCCGAACAGCGGTCCGCCGAGCCCGACGGCGATGGCGCCGGCTTCCCAGTAGCCTGCTGCCTCATCCAGCCCCACGCCGCCGACGGCGATGAACGGGATCTCCGGGAAGGGATCGCGGAGCGCCTTGAGGTACCGCGGTCCGCCGATCGAGGCAGGGAAAAGCTTCACCGCGGTGGCGCCCCGGTTCATGGCCGCATAGGCCTCGCTGGGGGTCAGCGCACCTGCCAGCACGGGCAGTCCCAGCCGGGCAGATTCGGCGATCGACTCTGCCAGCGACGGGGTCACCATGAACTGGCCACCCGTCTCGGCAACCCGGTGAACGTCCTGGGCCGTCAGCACGGTTCCCGCCCCGACGAAGCAGCCCTCCGGGGCGGCAGCGCGGACCTCGCGGATCGCCTCCAGCGCCCCAGGTGTGGTGAGTGCAATCTCGACGTACCGGAAGCCCTCCTCCATCGCCGCGAGGGCTGCCTTCGCCGCCGCTGCCCCGTCCGTGCCGCGGACAATTGCCACCAGCCGGGCCGCCCGGATGCCGGCCAGCAGTGATTCGGGCGTCAGGGTGTTCTCCATGTCAGGGTTCTCCTTCGTCGGGGCGTTCAGATCCGGGCTCGGCACGGGCGCGTTCACCACTCGGCGAACGCGCCGTCGGGATGCCGCCAGACGGGACCGCGCCAGCCGTGCCCGCGCTTGTCCGCGGCACGGACCACCGCCTCATCGATCTCGATGCCCAGTCCCGGACCGGTAAGCCGTTCGATGTGTCCGTCTACGAACTTCAGCGGGGACTTGTCCACCACATAGTCCAGGACTTCGGCGCCCTGGTTGTAGTGGATGCCGATGCTTTGTTCCTGGATCAGGAAGTTGGGTGTCGCAAAGCCCACCTGCAGGCAGGCGGCCAGCGCCAGCGGGCCCAGCGGGCAGTGAGGGGCGAGCTGGACCTCGTAGATTTCGGCGAGCGAGGCGATCTTGCGGACCTCGGTGATGCCGCCGGCATGGGAGAGGTCCGGCTGGGCGACGGCAATGCCGGCCTGCAGCGCGGGCAGGAATTCTTGCCGGCTGTACAGCCGCTCGCCGGTGGAGACCGGCGTCGTGGTGGAGGAGGTGAACTCGCGCAGCAGGTGGGTGTTTTCCGGGACCACCGGTTCTTCGAGGAAGAAGGGCCGGTACGGCTCCAGCAGCGGCGCCACCCGGCGGGCGTTGGCGAGGCTGAAGCGGCCATGGAAGTCCACGGCCACGTCACGGTGGTCGCCGAGGACTTCACGGGCCGCGGCCACCCTCCGGACGACGCCGTCGAGCTCGGCCACGGAGGCGATGGGGCTCATCCGGCCGCTGGCGTTCATCTTGACGGCAGTGAGCCCGACCTCCAGCTGTGCGCTGATCTGGTCGGCCACCTCGTTGGGCTCATCCCCGCCCACCCATCCGTACATCCGGATCCGGTCCCGGACGTGGCCGCCGAGCAGCTGGTGCACGGGGGTGTTGAAGTGCTTGCCAGCGATGTCCCAGAGGGCCTGGTCGAGGCCGGACACGGCGCTGGCCAGGATGGGCCCGCCGCGGTAGAAGGACCCCTTGGTCATGACCTGCCAGTGGTCCTCGATCCGGAGCGCATCGTTGCCGATGAGCAGCTCGGAGAGCTGGTCGACGGCGGTGCGCACGGTTTCGCTGCGGCCTTCGCAGCTCGCCTCGCCCCAGCCGACGATCCCGCTGTCCGTCTCGATCCGGACGAAGAGCCAGCGCGGCGCGACGAGGAATGTTTCAATCCTGCTGATGAGTGTCATCTGCTGCCTAGCCCTTGGTCGCGCCGGCGGTCATGCCAGAGACGATGTACTTCTGCGTGAAGAGCGCAATGATCATGATCGGGATGGTGACCACGGTGGCGGCCGCCATGAGTCCGCCCCAGTCGATGCTGGCGTAGGAGACGAAGTCGAAGATCGCCACCGGCAGGGTCTTGGTCTTGGAGCCGGAGAGCACCAGGGCGAACATGAAGTTGTTCCACGAGAAGATGAAGGACAGGATGCCGGCGGTGGCCATGCCGGCGACGGAGAGCGGCAGGGTGATGCGGCGAAAGGCGCCAATCGGAGTGAGGCCGTCCACCTGGGCCGATTCTTCCAGCTCCAGCGGCAGGGAATCGAAGTAGCTCATCATGATGTACACGATCAGCGGCAGCGCGACGAACATGTGGCTGAGGATCAGGACCTCGAAGCCGCCCACCATCTTTAGGTTGGAGAAGACGTAGTACCAGGGCACCAGCAGGGAGACTCCGGGGATGACGCGGGCCATCAGGACCACAAGGGCCGAGCGGTGCATCGTGAACCGGCTCATGGCGTAGGCTGCGGGCACGCCCAGGACCAGCGACAGGGCCGTGGAGACGAAGGCCACCCAGAAGCTGTTGAAGATGAAGACCAGGTAGTTGTTCCGCTGCAGCACGTTGGCGTAGTTCTCGAACGTGGGGGTGAACAAGAACGACTTTCCGGTGTCGTAGATGTCCACGTTGGTCTTGAGGGAGGCCAGCAGCATCCAGAACAACGGGGCGATCAGGAACAGCACCACGGCCACCAGCGCGGCGACGCGGAACACCTTGTACGCGCGGGTGCCCAGCGGCTTCCGGAGCCGCGGCGCCGTCTTGGCCGCCTCGGCGGGGGCGGTTTGGGGTTCCGTGTTTTCAGCGTTTTCGGTGGTGGACAGTACGGTCATTTGCTTACCGCTTTCTTGCGCATGGTCAGCAGCCACATGGAGCCGATGATGATCATGAAGAACAGGATCAGCACCGCGGAGGAGAGCCCGTACTGGTTGTAGTCGAAGCTCAGCCCGTAGGCGTAGACGTTCAGCGTCTCCACTTCGTGGAAGGATCCGCCGCCTTTGCCCTTGGTGGCGTAGAGGATGTCGAAGGTCTTCAGGGCGTCGATGCCCCGGAGCAGGATGGCGACGATCACGGTCGGCATCATGAGGGGCAGCGTGATGAAGAAGAAGCGCTGGAAGGCGTTGGCGCCGTCCATCCGGGCCGCCTCGTCGGGCTCCTCGGAGAGGGAGGTCAGCCCGGCCAGCAGGATCAGGACCACCATGGGGGTCCACTGCCACACGTCCATGAAGATGGTGGTGCCGAGCGCCGTGTCCTGGCCGGAGAGCCAGGGCTGGGCGGGAATGCCGACCATGCCGAGCAGCTGGTTAACGAAGCCGATGTTGGGGTCGAAGATCAGCCGCCACATCATGCCGACCGCCACGGGGGTGGCGACGAGCGGGAGCAGGATGGCCACGCGGACCCACTTTTCGCCGCGGAACGGGCGCCACAGCAGCAGCGCGATGCACATGCCGAGCACCACCTCGCAGACGAGGGCAACGCCGGTGAAGCTGAGCGTGCGGCCGACGGCGGGCCAGAAGCGTTCGACGTCGGACAGGACCGTGAGGTAGTTCTGCAGGCCGACGAACTCGGAGGCGGCCCTTACCGAGCCCTGCGAATCAGTCAGGCTCAGGTACAGGGTCCAGCCCAGGGGGAAGACGATCAGGACGCCGACGAAGATCATGGCGGGGGCGGCGAAGAGCCACTTCCGGTGCCGGTTGGCCCAGCCCGAGAAGTTCTCGCGTGCGCTGGGTGGGCGGGCGGCCTTCCGGGATGGCGCACTGCGGGGAGGGGTCAAAACAGACATGGTTCACCTAAGGAGTTGGGGGTGAAGTGAAGAACTGGCCGCGGCGGGACGGCAGCGGACTGCCGTCCCGCCGGGCTCGGTGGTGCATCGCGGGCAATGCAGCAGGCGCGTAGTGCGCCGGCCGCGCTACTTCTTTTCGGTGTCCAGGAACTTCTGGAAGGCGTCGTGCGCCGTGTCGGCTGCGGCGGAACCGTCAGAGCCGGTGATGGTGGCGACGATCGGGCCGCCCACGATTTCGCGGGCCTTGCCTACGGTGAGAACCTGGGGACGGTCGTGTCCGACGCCGTTCTTGGCGCTGGCGGTGATGGCCTCGGCGAGGTCCTTCGGGTAGGTGGAAGTTCCGGCCGGGTCAGCCCAGACCGAGGCGCGCGGTCCTGGGACGCCGGCCTTCTGGGCTTCGAGGGTGCGTTCCTTGCTGGTGGCCCACTGGATGAACTTCCAGGCGTTGTCCTGGTTGCTTGATGCCTGGTTGATGGCGAGGCCCCAGGACGGGATGTTGTACGGCTTGGAACCTGCAGGGCCGGCAGGCAGTGCGGCGAAGCCTACCGTGTCGGCGACCTTGGACTTGGCCGGGTCGGTGGCGTTCTTGTAGAGCGAGTCGGCCTCGGTGTAGAACGCAGCCTTGCCCTGCGTGAAGATTGCCATCGCCTCGGGCCAGCTCATGTCCGTGCTGACGTTGGCAGGGCCGTAGTTCTTGATCAGGCCGCCGTAGAACGCATAGGCCTTCTTCGCGGCGTCGGAGTTGACGGCTGACTTGCCGCTGGCGTCGGTGAAGTCGCCGCCAAAGCTGTACAGGAAGCTGGAGAACTGGGTGACGGCGGCGGACTTGCCGGTGCGGGCCACGAAGCCGGCCGTGTCCGGGGAGGAAGCCTTGATGGCCTTGGCCGCAGCCTCGAGCTCGTCCATGGTCTTGGGAACCGCCAGGCCGGCGGCCTTCAGCAGGTCCTTGCGGTAGTAGAGGACTTCGCGCTCGGTGATGATCGGGACGCCGACCACCTTGCCGTCAGCGGTGGTGGCCTTGACGGGGCCCTCCTGGTAGTCCTTCCAGTCCCATGCGGCGTCCGAGGAGACCTTGGACGTCAGGTCCGCGAGGTAGCCGTTCTTCGCGAACGCCTTGCCTTCCTGAAGCGGGCGGTACATCATCACGTCGATCTCGTCGCTGCCGGCGTTGAGCTTGACGTTGTACTGGTCCGAGAGCTGGTCCTCGCCCAGTTGGGTCAGTTCGACCTTGAGTCCGCTGGACTTCTCGAATTCCGGAATGGCCGCCTTGATGCCTTCGGTCCAGACATGGTTTGCGAGGGTGACACGGACGGTGCCGGAGGTCTTGGCATCGGTGCTGCCGCTGGCGCCGCCGCAGGCGGTCAGCCCCAGGGACAGGACCGCGGCGACAGCCGCGTACTTCGCAATTGAACGTCGCTTCATTACGACTTCCTTTGGTTTTCAGGGCTGGCGAGAACGTCCAGCCGGCTGCAAATGCATCTTTACATCTGCTCTGGAAGCGATCATAGAGAAATAAAGCAGACTTAAACAAGACCCTTGCATCCACCCGTATGATTTATTTATGAAAACTCCAAAGGCGGAGCCACCAGCAGACCTGCATTCCGTGCTGGTCCAGAACCTCGGGCTGGCCATCGCCGAAGGGACGCTGGCGCCACACTCGGTCCTGCGCCTGGACGAGCTTGAGGCCCAGCACAACGTCTCCCGCTCCGTGGTTCGGGAAGCCGCCCGCGTGCTGTCCTCGAAGGGAATGCTGGAGTCGCGGCGGCGGCTGGGGACAGTGGTGCAGCCGGAGGAATCGTGGAACGCGTACGACCCCCAAGTGATCCGCTGGCGGCTTGCCTCCTCAAAGCGGCTCGAGCAATTGCAGGCCCTGAACGAGCTCCGCGGGGCAATCGAACCGCAGGCTGCCCGCCTCGCCGCTGAGAGGGCATCCTGGGATGCCGGCAGCGACCTCGTCTCCCTGGCCGCACGGCTGTGGGCCGCCGGCCAGCGCGGGGACCAAGACGAGTTCCTCCAGCTCGACATTGACTTCCATGCGGCAGTGTTGCGGGCCTCCGGCAACGCCATGTTTACGCAGCTGCACAATCTGGTCACCGAGGTGCTGACGGGTCGCACCGAGCACGGCCTCATGCCGCACTTGCCACACCACGAGGCCCTGCAGCTGCACGTGGATGTGGCCAGCGCCATTCAGCGCGGCGAGGCGGACGCCGCGCATGCTGCCATGAGCAGGATCGTGGAGCAGTCCACCGAGGAAATGGGCGATATCTGGTCCAGTTATCACGCCGGCTCCCCCGCATCACCGGAGGGGCAGCGCTCGCCTGAATGACAACGCGGGGTCACCTGGCGCCCATCCCCGCCCCCTGGACCGGCGCTAAGTGACCCCGCGTTGCTCTGTTGGCGCGTTGAGGGGTTAGCGGCCGCCCTCGAGCTTCCGGCTGCGCTGCTCCTGGGCCATGGGCCCGTACGGATAGACGCCGACGCGCGGCCGGCTGGCCTCGGTCAACCGCTCCGTCTCGCCCGCGGTGAGCCGGAGATCCGCTGCCGCGAGATTGTCCGCCAGTTGCGCGGTGGTGCGGGCACCCAGGATCACCGAGGTGACCGCCGGCCGGTCCGCCAGCCATGCCAGCGCCACCTGGGCCGCGCTTACGCCGTGGCGCCCGGCGGTTTCCTCCACCTCGGCCATCACGTCCCAGGTGCGTGGATCGGCGTTGCGGGCCTCCCAGGCCTCCATTCCCCGTTTCGGATTTTCGCCGAGCCGGGTGGCCCCGGCCGGCGGCTGGTCGCGCTTGTACTTGCCGGAGAGCCACCCGCCACCGAGCGGCGACCATGGCAGCAGCCCGATCCCGGCGTCGAGCGAGGCCGGGACAATTTCCGACTCGATGTCGCGGACCAGGAGGCTGTACTGCGGCTGCAGCGTCACCGGCGCACTCCAGCCATGGGCCTTGGCCACATGGACGGCTTTGGTCAACTGCCAGCCCAGGAAGTTGGAGAAGCCGTAGTAGGCGATCTTGCCGCTGGTGGCGGCGTCGTGCAGGAACCGGAGAGTCTCCTCGAGGGGAGTGACCGGATCCCACGCGTGCAGCTGGTACAGATCGATCTGCTCTACGCCCAGCCGGCGCAGCGAGTCATCCAGCGCCCGGCCCAGGTGCCGGCGGGAGGTCCCGACGTCGTTGGGCGCCTGGCCCATCGGGAAGCGGCCCTTTGTGGCCACCACCACCCGGTCCCGGACGTCCGGCCGGTCCGCCAGCCACCGGCCGATGATTTCCTCCGACACCCCCGAGCTGTAGACGTCCGCGGTGTCGACGAAGTTGCCGCCCGCCGCGAAGTAGTCATCCAGGATGGCGCGGGACTGTTCCTCGGTGGCCTCGGCGCCAAAAGTCATGGTGCCCAGCGCGTAGTTGGAGACGACGGCGCCGCTGTTGCCCAGAGTGCGGTATTGCATGGAACTCCTCGAGTCGGGGGGGTCAGTCTTCCGTGGGGGTGGTGCGCAGCGAGTGGTACGTCCGCCAGGTGTGCTCGGGGGCGTAGCCCAGCAGCCGTTTGGCCTTGTCGATCGACAGCATGGTCTCGTGCTCGCCCAGTTCCTTGACCACTTTCACGTTCGGAAACACCTCGGCGGCGAGGCTGGCGCTGGAGCGGCTCATCACGGTGTCCTCGTTGGCGATGATGAAGGCCTCGAAGCCGGGTTTACCGTGCTCCAGGGCGCGGGCCACTGCCTGCGCGCCGTCCCGGCCGTCAATGTAGCCCCAGAGATTCCACTTGCGCAACCTCGCGTCGTGGTCGAAGGCGGGGAACACGTCATAGTCCTCAGGGTCCATCACATTGGAGAACCGCAGGCCGGTGATGCTCAGGTCCGGGTCCCAGCGGGTCAGCTGGACGGCCATCTGCTCCTCAAGATGTTTGACCAGCGAGTACGTGCTTTCCGGCCTGGCCGGGTAGTCCTCGTCCACCGGGATGTAGGGAGGGTCGACGTCGAACGGCAGCCCGAGCACGGTCTCACTGGAGGCGTAGACGATCTTCTTGATCCCGGCCCGGCGTGCGGCCTGGAACACGTTGTAGGTGGACTGCATGTTGTTCTCGAACGTGGCGGCGTCAGGGGCATGGCCCGGTGCGGGAATCGCGGCCAGGTGCACCACCGCGTCAAAGCCGGCATGGCGGTCCTCCAAGCCAAGGAACACATCCACCACCTGGCCGTAGTTGCGCAGGTCCACTTCCGTGAACCCGGGGCTGCGGGCGCCCGTCCGGTCCAGGTTGGTCACCTCGTGCCCGTCATCATTGAGCCGCCGCACGACGCTTCGGCCCAGCTTTCCGCTTCCTCCGGTTACAGCAACTCTCATCAGGAACTCCTCGGGTGGCAGGCGTTGCGGACCGTCATGGTCCGGCACGTGGACCGGCACCTGCTCCGGCGCCGGCGGTCACCGTTCCACCCTAAGCGGAGGCGGCCACTGTGCCCAGCCCGCGTGACCTTCGGCCCTAGGCAGTCCCGGGGCCCGGCGGCAGGCTGGGGCAATGAACCGTGACCAGCGCGTTGCCGTGCGCGCGGACGCCCATCGGGCCCACCGGACCATCGAATGAACCACCCCGAACCCCCGCCGGAAAGGCGGCCGGCGACGCGCGCTCCCGGCCGGTTGCGCGGACCGCTCGCGGCGCTGGCCGCGGCATCGGCCGGCGCCGCCTACGTCCTGGCTGTCCGGCCCCGGCTCCTGCGCTGGGGGGCAAGCACCCAGGAGGCCGCCGGGCCGCTCGCCGGCGACGAGATCGTGACGGCCCCGCGCCTGCAAAGCACCCGCGCGGTGACTATTGCGGCCCCGGTCTCGGAGGTGTGGCCCTGGCTTGTCCAGTTGGGCGCCGGCCGGGGTGGCTTTTACTCCTACGACTGGCTCGAAAAAACCACGGGTCTGGGCAACCGAAGTGCAGACAGGATCCTCCCGGAACTTCAGCACCTGGAGGTAGGGGACGTCGTTCCCCTCTCCCCCGACGGCGGCCTGCCGGTCAGGCTGCTCGAGCCGGGGGCTGTGCTGGGGCTGGGTGGATCCATCGACCTGCGCACGGGGAAGATGTCGCCGGCCGGCGTCCGTCCCACCGGGCGCCGGTTGGACATCGGCTGGACGTTGGTGTTGCGGCCTGCGGGTCCCCAGGCCACCAGGCTCCTGTCCCGCACCCGGTACGACTACTCGCCCCTGGCTGAGGGGCTGGCCCTGCGCACGCTGGTGGAACCCCTGCAGTTCCTGATGGAGCGGCGGATGCTCCTGGGGATCCGGTCCAGGGCGGAAGGCCGCGGGAACTAGCGTCCGAAAAGCGTTTCCCCGGCGTTCCCGCGGTTCACGGGTCCTCCCGCGGTTCACGCGGTTTATCCGGGCTGGCCGCCCTCAGATGCCCGGGGCCGCCTCAGACCCCCGCGGCCCGCGGACTGGCACCGTCCGGAGCCAACAGGTAGTCGACAAACCAGTCCCTGGCCAGGATGGCCGCCGCCGCGAGCGTGCCGGGTTCTTCGAACAAGTGCGTCGCCCCTTGCACGATGGCGAGCTGGCTGGGGCAGCGCATCATGGCCTTGGCCCGGCGGTTAAGCTCCAGGACCTCGTGGTCCAAACTGCCCACAATAAGGAGCGTGGGCGCTGACACGGCGGACAACCGCGGCCCGGCGAGATCCGGGCGGCCACCGCGGGACACCACAGCCGAGATCCGCGCCGACGGCTCCGATGCCGCCCACAGCGCTGCCCCCGCGCCCGTGCTCGCCCCGAAGTAGCCCACAGCGCAGGCGGCCGTGTCTGCCCGGGTGGAAAGCCAGTCCGTGGCTGAGGACAGCCTGCGGGCCAGGAGTTCGATGTCAAAAACGTTGGCGCGGCTGCGCTCCTCGGCGGTGGTCAGCAGGTCCAGCAGCAGCGTACCCAGGCCAGCCTGCTGCAGGAGCCCGGCCACGTAGCGGTTCCGGGGGCTGTGCCGGCTGCTGCCGCTGCCGTGGGCGAACAGCACCACGGCCCGGGCCGGCACCGGAAGGTGGAGCTGCGCCTGGATCCGCACGGCGCGGGACGGGATCTCTACTTCCTCGTCGACGTCGGCGGCGTTGTCGGCGCGGGCCGCCGCCGAGGCCCAGAAGGGCGGCGGCGTGGTCTCGACGCGTTTGGCCGCAAGATCGAGCAGGCGCAGCACCTCGTCGTCGTCCGTGGGCGAGAAGTCCCGGTAGTGGTATCCGACGGCGGTGAACTGGCGCGGCGTCGCCAGGCAGACCACTTCGTCCGGTTCCGTCAGGTTGGCAAGCGTTTCCGCGGGGGCAACAGGAACGGCCAGAATCACGCGTGCCGCGCCCTGTTTGCGGGCCACCCGGCAGGCCACCCGGGCGGTGGAGCCGGTGGCAATCCCGTCGTCGACGATCACCGCGATGCGTCCGGTCAGGTCTTGCCGGGTCCGGCCCTTCCGGAACAGGACGAGCCGGTTTTCCAACGCGGCGCGTTCGTGCTCTTCAACGACCTGCAGTTCGTCGCCGCCGACCCGTGAATGGGCCAGGACCTGCTCGTCCAGGACCTTGGCCCCGCCTTCACCGATCGCCCCCATGGCGAGCTCGGGCTGGTAGGGAAGCCCGAGTTTCCGCACCACAATCACATCCAGGGGAGCATCCAGGGCGGCGGCGACTTCGAAGGCTACGGGCACGCCGCCGCGCGGCAGGCCCAGAACCACAATGTCCTGGCCACGCAATTCCGCCAGACGCCGGCCGAGCTGCCTTCCGGCGTCGACCCTGTCTTCAAAAATGCTCATGGGATATGGCTTTCAGGTCGAAACGTGGACCATCGGCCATCAGTCGTGTGCTGCTGAAACTGGTGCGCTCCTGCGGGTTCCCCCAAACCCGAAATGGACCCGGTGGCCGCTGCATCCAACTATCCGCCCGCGGCCGAAGCCCGGTGAGGGCCTTTGTGCCCGATTTTGGGCCAGCGTGCCGACCCGCCCCGCGGCTGACGAGCAGTGGTTCGGACGTATATACTCTCTCGGTACGGTTTTGCAGCGAGCCGTTGGATTGTTCTTCGATCCGGCCGCTGCCGTACCCGCCCCCTGCCGTGGTGGGAAGCACAGCCGGGTCGTCTTGACCTGAGTGAAACGGCACAGCAGACAAGTGGTCATCGAGTCAACCGCAAATTCAATAAACCAGCAGCTGCATGAACTGGTGCTCAGCAGCTCCGACGTCGAGGACTTCCTCGGCGGCGTCGCCCGGGTGTCCGCGCGCAGCCTGTCCGAGCCCGGGGATGAGATCCTGTGCGGCATCACGCTCCTGCGGCAAAGGAAGGCGGCCACCGTCGCCAGCAGCAGTCCCGCCGCGCAGGCCATGGACGAAATCCAGTACACCTTCGGCGACGGCCCGTGCATGACGGCTTCCCGGGAGCAGGAAACCGTCCACGTTGAGGACCTGGATATCGATGGCAGATGGCCGCAGTACGCCGCGACCGTGCGCGGACACGGCTTCCGGTCCATCCTGGCGCTGCCGTTCGTGCTCGAAGGCGAAACCCGGGCCGCATTGAACCTGTATTCGCACCGTCCGGGCCGGTTCGATGACCGTGCCACGGAACTGGCCCGGGATTTCGTCCACCAGACATCCATGGCGCTGCGGCTCGCGGTCCGGTTCGCGCACAGCAGCGATACGGCCGCCGACCTCAAGGCCACCCTGGAAACGCGGACCGTGATCGACGTCGCCGTCGGCATCATCATGGCGCAGAACCGCTGCAGCCAGGTCGAGGCGTTCGAGCTCCTGAAATCGGCATCAAGCGCCCGGAACGTCAAGCTCCACGTCGTCGCGTCCGGGGTGGTTGAGTCGCTGGGCCAGGGCTCCACCCGGACCCACTTCGAGGTCTAGCCCGCCGCTGGCGCAGCCTGAACCCTCACGCCGGGTTCCCGGCAACGGCTCGCCCGCAGCCGCGCCAAGACCGGCGAATGCCAGAATCCCGTCCCGGACTTCGAGGGCCCGGTTGTGCTGGACCACGTGCCCGGTTCCCTGCACCAGCTGCAGCTGCCCCCGGCGGGCGAGCCCGGCCAGCCGGCGGCTCCAGTCCGCATCCGCGACGGGGTCGTTGGCGCCGCGCACCACAAGCACCGGCGCGCTGACACCGGTGATCCTCTGCTCCAGGGGGTACTCCATCATGAGCCGCAGGTTCTTGAGGTACCAGACGGGGCCGCAACGCAGGTAGTCGGTGAAAACCAGGGCGTTCGAGGAGGGGCTTTCGTGCAATAGGCAGTCGCGGCCCAGCGCCAGCGCCTGCTGCACCACGGTGCCACGCTTGGGGTCCACCACGGGACCCATGAGCACCAAATTCGAGACCCGTCCGGGCGCCTGGAGGGCCGCTTCCGTGGCGAATTGTGTTCCCATCGAATGCCCCACGAGCACGAATTCCGGTACGCCCAGCTGTTCCATGGCACCGAGGATGTAGCGGGCCTGGGCGGCAATGGAGAGCGTGTTCGCGGGCCTGGGAGTGGCGCCAAATCCCGGCAGGTCAATGGAGTAGGTGTCCGCCGACACGGCCAGGAGCCGGTGCAGCCGGCGCAGGTAGCGGTGTGACGCGCCAATTCCGTGGATGAGGACGACGGCGGGCCCAGACACGGACACGGACCTGCATGCCCTTTCGCGCGAGGCGAAGACGTGGCCGGCGTGGCCCGCCACCGAAATCTCCAGGCGGACCGGTTCCCTCATGCTGTGCGTGACCGCAGCACGCGGCACGGGTGCGGGAGGGACCGCGTGGCAGCAGCCGGGGTCATGGAGGGCTCGTTTCTTTGCAGGGTGGTCGGCCCAGTCTAGTAAGCCTGCTGGCTAGATTCCGGACGCCGTGCCCAACAGCCGATCGCCGGGATGATGCCGGCGGGATCAGCTGTCCCGTTTGTCCCGTTCTTCGAACTCCTCATCGAGGTCGTAGTGCCGGAATTCCGTCTCCGGGTTCGGCTCCCCCTCCGACACGTACTCATAGTCCAGCTGGCGTTGGACTTGGCTGTCGAGGACTTGAAGATCCTTGTCCTCGACTTTGGTGAGGTCCTCGGGGAATTCATCGTCCGGACTGAGGTGCAGCTTCTCGGTCATTTCATGCCTCTCTGCGCCAGGAGGACGGACTCGAGTCTGCACTGTCCTGGCTGCATTCAGGATAGCGGTATCTGGCGGTCGGGTCGCCGGCGTCGGCTTCCTAAGCGGGCTCGGAACCGACGTTCACCAGCCAGTCCACGCCGAACCTGTCCTTGCACATGCCGAAGATGTCGCCCCAGGGTGCCTTTTCGAGGGGCATCGCGATGGTGCCGCCCTCGGCCAGCTTGTCGAAATAGCCGCGAAGCTCGGTTTCGTCGGACCCGCTGAGGGACACGGAAAAGTTGTTGCCAGGGGTGTAGTCCATGCTGTTGGGCGTGTCCGCTCCCATGAGCACCATGCCGGCGTCGGTCCTCAGTTGGGCATGCATGATCTTGTCCTGCTCCGCAGGGTCTTCGCTGGCATGGTATTCGGCGAAGGTACTCATAGTCAGTTCCCCGCCGAACACCGACTGGTAGAACGTCATGGCGTCCTTGGCGTTGTCGCGGAAACCGAGGTAGGGGTTGAGCGTGGTCATGTCCGAAACTCCTTGCTGCTGGGGGAGGCTGCTGGGGCGTCGGCCTGGTCGGCAACGACGACGGTGCACGTTACAGGGGATATCCTGCCGCAAAACCGCCAGTGTGGGTAGGTACCTGGAAGACAGGGCAGCGGAAGATCAAAGCAGCAGGACAAAAAGCAGCAAAGCGAGCCGGAAGCGTCCGACGGCGGCCTGCGCCGCCGTCGGACACTGGAGCGGGACGGCTGCTAGGCGGTCTGGCCCGCGTGCTCGCCCTCGGCTATTTCCTCAACGAGTTTGGCGTTGAAGGCCGGGAGGTCGCGGGGGCTGCGGCTGGTCACCAGGCCCTGGTCCACCACCACTTGCTCGTCGGTCCAGTTCGCGCCGGCGTTCTTGAGGTCCGTCTGGAGCGTGTGATAGGAGGTCACGTTCCTGCCGCTGACCACGCCGGCATCGATCAACAGCCACGGACCGTGACAGATGGAGGCGACGGGCTTGTGCTGCTCGAAGAAGGCCCGGGTGAACGCTTGGGCGTCTTTGTCGACGCGGAGGTGATCGGCGTTGACGACGCCGCCGGGAATAACCAGGGCGTGGAAGTCGGCGGCGTCGGCCTGCGCCACGGCGAGATCGACGGCGAACGTCTCGCCTTTTTCAGTGCCGTCGTAGCCCTGCAGCTTTCCGCTCTTCGGCGAGACCAAGGTGGGCACGCCGCCGGCTTCCTTCACGGCATTCCACGGGCTGGTCAGTTCCACTTGCTCCACACCATCTGTGAGCAAGAATGCGACTTTCTTACCCGAAATATTGTGCTCTGACATGTGTCCTCCTCGTGCCGGGGCTGGCGCCGGGAAGCGTTCGTCCGTGCCCGGCGCCAGCGCGTCATCTCACTTGGCTTGCAGTTTCAACTCTAGGAACCCGCCAAGTCATAAGCAAG
The DNA here is from genome assembly GCF_056397785.1 of Arthrobacter sp. 05L421. Lineage (NCBI taxonomy): Bacteria > Bacillati > Actinomycetota > Actinomycetes > Micrococcales > Micrococcaceae > Arthrobacter > Arthrobacter sp. 05L421. Next base: position 38,610 of record NZ_JBFTOC010000024.1, on the reverse strand, counting down.
CTGATGATGTACGGCGGGACCCTGCCTGCACCGGGCGCGAAGCTGAGAGAATAGGCCAATGGAAGTCGCTCTCGGGCTGCTGGCCCTCGTCGCCATTGTCTGCGCCTGCAGCGCGCTGGGCCACAAGATCAACGTCTCCGTCCCTTTCCTGCTGGTGCTGGCCGGCGTGGCGTGTTCGTTCCTCCCATTTGTCCCCACCATCGAACTGAACCCCGAACTCGTCCTGGTCGGGCTGTTGCCGCCGCTGCTCTACGCAGCGGCGCTGCAGACCTCGCTGTTCGATTTCGGTTCCAACCGCCGCTCCATCGGCCTGCTTTCGGTGGGTTACGTCATCTTCGGCACCGTCGGCGTCGGGCTGGTGGTCGCCTGGCTGTTCCCCGAGATCCCGCTGGCCGCCGCCATGGCCCTGGGCGCCGTCGTCGCACCGCCCGACGCCGTTGCCGCGACCGCCATTGCGCGGAAGGTGGGCATGCCCCGCCGGATTGTCACCATCCTGGAGGGCGAATCGCTGGTCAATGACGCCACGGCGCTGGTCTGCCTGCGCGCCGCCATCGCCGCGATCGCCGGAACCGTTTCCGCGGCGGAGATCGCCGGCGGCTTCGTCCTTGCGGCCGGCGGCGGCCTGGTGGTGGGCATTGCCGCGGCCTTCGTGCTCACCGCGCTCCGGAAACGGGTCCGCAACGTGTCCATCAACACCTCCATCTCCCTGATCGCCCCGCTCGTGGCCTACCTCCCCGCGGAAGCAATCCACGCGTCAGGCGTACTGGCCGTCGTCGTCACTGGGCTGATCATGGGAACCAAAGCGCCGTCCATGCCGAACGGGGCCGCGCGGCTGAGCCAACGCAGCAACTGGCACACGGTCCAGTTCCTGCTGGAGAACTCCGTGTTCCTCCTCATCGGGTTGCAGGTCCGGACCATCATCGAGGGCGTCCGGGATGACTCGCTGGGGCCGGAACGGATCTGGCTCGGCTGCGCCGCGGTGCTGCTGGCCGTGCTGGTCCTGCGCCCGGTCTGGGTCTTCCCCGCAACGTACCTGCCGCGGCTCATTCCCGCGGTCGGCCGCAAGGATCCCGCGCCGTCCTGGCGAGTTCCGGTGATCGTCTCCTGGGCAGGCATGCGCGGCGTGGTGTCTCTTGCCGCCGTCCTGGTCCTGCCGGCAGGGCTGGAGCACCGGTCCGTCCTGATCCTGATGGCCCTCGTGGTGGTGGCCGGCACGCTGACCCTGCAGGGCCTGACGCTCCCGGCCCTGGTCCGGCGGCTGCACCTTCGGGGACCGGACGCGCGCGAGGACGCGCTCAACGAGGCATCGCTGATGCAGATGGCGACGGCGGCGGGCGTGCAGCGGCTTCAGGAACTGCGCTCGGACGCCGACCCGCCGGAAGTCGTGGCCATGCTCAAACGGCGAACGCAGGAGCGCGGGCTGGCCGCATGGGAGCGGCTGGGACGGCCGTCCGCGGAAGCCGTCACCCCCAGCCAGCGCTACGCCCAGCTGCGGCTGGCGATGCTGGAAGCCGAGCGCGCCAAGGTCCTCGAGCTGCGGCGCGGCGGCGGGTACGCGCACGAGGTCCTGCTCGACGTCCTTGACCGTCTCGACGTCGAAGAGTCCATGCTGGACGCCACGCTGGAAGAACCCGACGCGGACGGGGGCCGTGGAGGCGAGGGCATTGCCCGGCCCCGCGGCGTGTGCGACCACTTGGAGTCCGCCCTGGATACGGCCGTCCCGTCCGGGCCCTTCTGCGCCGCGTGCGTACGGGAAGGGACGACGACGGTTCACCTGCGGATGTGCCTGCAGTGCGGGAACGTGGCCTGCTGCGATTCTTCCCCGGGAACCCATGCTTACAAACACTTCCAGCTCAGCGGCCACCCCGTCATGCGCAGCGTCGAGCCGGGCGAGGACTGGCGCTGGTGCTACCCGGACGAGCTCCTGGGCTAGGGCCCAGGCCCCATACCTGTCGCCGTGCCCCGTCGCCGTGCCACGTGCATTGGCTGCGTGCCGCGCCTGCATGCTGTGACTGCGGATCCGGGCCCTGTTCAGGGCCTCTTCTCCTCCGTAGGCTGGAAGGGACCCGCTGAAAAGGGACCCGCCAAGAGAAGGGGACCCGCCGCCGTCGGACGAAAAGAGGACACTGTGGACAACCAAGACATCCTGGAGCGCATCAAAGCCCTGGTGGAGGAAGAACACGGCCTCCGCGAAGGCTCGCAGGCCGCCGGGGCCGGAGCCCCGGACATTCTCAGGCTGCAGCAGGTGGAAGAACAGCTGGATCAGTGCTGGGATCTGCTCCGCCAGCGGCGCGCCAAAAAGGACTACGGTGAGAACCCCGACGAGGCGGAGGTGCGGCCGGTCAGCGAGGTTGAGGGCTACCAGAGCTAGCCCCTGGCCATGACCTGACGGACCGGCTGGCCGTGCAGATTGCGTTGCTGGGAGACGTCATGCTGGGCCGCCTGGTGAACCAGCACCTGGCCACGGTTCGGCCGGCCTATCCGTGGGGCGACACGCTGGAGCTACTGCGGCAGGCGGATGTCCGCATCGCCAACCTCGAGTGCGTCCTGGCGTCCGGCGGCGAGCCCGAGCCCGGCAAGGTCTTCCACTTCCGCTCGGACCCGAAGAACGTGGCCAGCCTCCTCGCCGCCGGGATCGACGTCGTCTCGCTCGCCAACAACCACGTCCTGGATTTTGGCCAGGACGCGTTCCGGGAAATGCTGCCTGCGCTGGACGGCCGCGGCGTCCTGCATGCCGGCGCCGGCCCGGACCTGGACGCAGCCCGCCGGCCGGCAGTGCGGCGCGTGGGCAGCACCGCCGTCGGATTCATTGCCTTCACGGACAACGAGCCCGGCTGGGAGGCCGGCGCCGCGACTCCCGGGGTCTACTACGTTCCGGTGGACGACGACGGCGGCCGGCCCGGCGGGGCAGGACCGGACGGCCGTGTGGACGGCCTGTTGGGCCTGGTCGGCAGGACGAAGGCCCGCGTCCAGTGCCTCATCGTGTCAGCCCATTGGGGCGGCAATTGGGGCCACGACGCCCCGGCCCGGCATCAGGACCTCGCCCGGGACCTCATCGAGGCCGGAGCCGACCTCGTGTTCGGCCACTCGCCGCACATTTTCCGCGGCGTCGGGATCCACCGGAACCGCCCCGTCATCTACAGCGCCGGGGACTTCATTGACGACTATGCGGTGGACCCCGTCGAGCGCAATGACCAGTCATTCTTGTTCATGCTCGACACTGACGGTGGCACACCGCGCACGCTTCGGCTGTACCCCACCATCATCGCCGGATGTCAGGCACGGCTTGCCCGGGAATCGGCGCCCGATATTGCCGCCCGGATGCAGCGGCTGAGCGGCCACCTGGGCACTCTGAGCAGCTGGAACGCATCCGGCCGTTGCCTGGAGATACCGCTCGACAAACCGGCCGGAGTTTGAGGCCCCGTTTACATTCCTGAAACATGCCGGTCACGCGAACTTCACGCCGCCGCGAATCCCGTAACGTGCCCGCAACTTTTCGCCCCACTGCCGGAAACATGGCTCCGCGACCATTGAACACGGACCGGGGGGCCGGCGGCGACGTGTCCCGGTACGGAAGACTGACGAGAAGGGACCCCGGTGGAACTCACTGCTGGAAGCGTCTGGATGATTATTTCGGCGGCGCTCGTTCTGCTGATGACCCCTGCACTGGGCCTCTTTTACGGCGGCATGACGCGGGCCAAGGCCTCGCTCAACATGATGATGATGAGCTTCGTCTCCATCGGGATTGTCGGCGTGGTGTGGGTTCTCTGGGGCTACTCGATGAGCACCGGGCAGGGCGTCCTCGGCGTGTTCGGCAACCCGTTCGCCAACTTCGGCCTGAGCGGCCTCATCGGTTCGCCCGACTTGATCAAGGCCGGCTACAGCGCCACATTTGCCATCCTCACCGTGGCCCTCATCAGCGGCGCCATCGCGGACCGCGCTAAATTCACCTCCTGGGCCCTGTTCGTGCCCATCTGGATCACCCTCGTCTATTGCCCGTTGGCCTTCATGGTCTGGGGCGGCGGCCTTATGAGTGCCGGCGGTGCCGTGAGTGCCGTCTTTGGCCAGGTCATCGACTTCGCCGGCGGCACCGTGGTGGAAATCGTGTCCGGAACCGCGGCCCTGGTTTTGGTCCTGATCCTGGGCAACCGGCACGGCTTCGGCAAGGACCCCAGCCACCGCCCCCACAACATTCCCTTCATCATGCTCGGCGCGGGCATCCTGTGGTTTGGCTGGTTCGGCTTCAACGCCGGCGCCGCCACTACCGTGGAGCAGGCCGGCCTGATCTGGGTAAACACCCTGGCCGCCCCCGCGGCGGCCATGATCAGCTGGCTGGTCGTGGAGAAGATCCGCCACGGCCACCACACCTCCCTGGGCGCCGCGTCGGGCGCCGTTGCCGGCCTCGTGGCGATCACGCCGTCGTGCGCCAACATCAGCCCCCTCGCCGCACTGGGCCTCGGCTTCGTGGCCGGTGCGGCTTGTGTGGTGTTCGTGGATCTGAAGTTCAAGTTTGGCTTCGACGACTCGCTCGACGTCGTGGGCGTCCACCTTGGCGGCGGCCTCATCGGCACGCTCGCCCTGGGCTTCATTGCCCTTCCGGTGGACGGTGCAGGGGGCGGGCTGTTTTACGGCGGAGGGCTCCACCAGCTCATCGCGCAGACCGTGGCCGTCCTCATCACCGTGGCGGTGTCCGGTCTGGGGACCGCGGTGATCGGACTCGCCATCCACAAGACGCTCGGGTTCCGGGTCAGCCGTGAGGACGAGCTCGCCGGCGTCGACCGGTCCGAGCACGCCGAGACCGCGTATGCCTTCGCCGAACTCGGTTTCAGCCGGTTCAGCCCGTTCGGCCACCATGTCCGCCCGGCGCAAGCCGTCCGCACAGCAACGGCAGCCCACGCGGCCGCCCGGGCGCCGGAGAACGCACCCGCACCTGAACGTGCACCCGCACCTGCAAAGGAAGACAGCCTGGTCTGAGGCATCGGCCAAAAGCCCGGCGCAAGTTTTTCCAAAGGGCCCGGGTGTAAGACGCGGCCGGAGGCCTAAGATATGGGCGGGGGGCACTCGAATTAGCGAACTCGCTTAATGGGAGGCCACGATGTTCAGCCAAGCCAGCCGCAAGGCATCAGACCCGCAGCTACCATCGGTGGCGCGGGTCCCGCGCAGACACCGGCGCAGTGCTTATCCCAGACCTGACCGGCTTCGGTTCCGGCGGGCGATGGCCTCGCTGACAGTGGTTGCGCTGGTCTCGTGCTTCGGTCTGGCGACCGCGGCCCCCTCCTCTGCGGCCCAGAAGGCGCAAAACTACATTGTGGTGCTCAAGGACGGGGTCGTGAACGCTGGAGCCGCGGCGGCCGCCCAGCAAAGCGCCTACGGATTCACGGCGTCGAAGCTCTACCTCAGCGCCGTGAAGGGCTACTCGGCGACCATGACGGCGTCCCAGGCGCAACGCCTCCAGACCGACCCCAACGTTGACTTCGTCACTCCGGGCCGCACATTCCAGCAACCGCGGGATCTTGGGTCCGCGGCCACCCAGAAGACGCCGTTTTGGCGCGAGCGGATCGCCGGAACCGACTCGGACGTCCGGAAGGCCCTCGACAAGGGGCCTGCCAAGATCGATGTCAACGTCGCCGTGATCGACAGCGGCATCGATGCGACCCATCCGGACCTGAACGTCAAGGGCGGCGTTGACTGCCAGTCCGGCTCGCCCGTGGATGTGACCCCCGTGGACGTTTTGGGGCACGGGACATTTGTGGCGGGTGTAATCGGCGCCCGGAACAACCAACAAGGTGTCATCGGGACCGCCCCGGGCACGCCGCTGTGGTCCGTCCGTGTGGTCGACAACAACGGCCTGATCTCCGAGCAGAGCCTGATCTGCGCCATTGACTGGGTGACCTCGACGCGCACGGACGATAACGAGGACAACGACATCGCCGTGGCCAACATCAGCATCGCCGGCGGCGCTCCGGATACGCCCAACTGCGGCAAGGGCACTGACCCGATGCACTACGCCATCTGCCGTTCTGTCGAGGCCGGCGTCACCTACGCTGTCGCGGCCGGCAACGAGGGCATGGACTTCGCCAACACAGTGCCGGCCACGTACGACCAGGTGCTGACCGCCACCGCCATGGGCGACTTCGACGGAAAGGCCGGCGGCAAAGCAGCCCCCAGCTGCGGCGCCGACGACTTCTCGAAGTACGGGCAAAAGGATGACCAGCCGGCATTCTTCTCCAACTTCGCCACCACGAAAGCTGACGAGGCCCACACGGTCTCCGGGCCCGGAATGTGCATGCTTTCCACCTGGCCCGGCGGCTACAACGTCAGCAACGGCACCAGCTTCGCCAGCCCGGCCGTGGCAGGGTCCGTTGCCCTGTGCATCAGCCAGAACGAATGCACGGGTTCAGCCGAGCAGGTCATGGCGGATTATCTGCACGCGACGAAGTCTTACACGAAGCGGCACAACGACTACGGTTACGGCGGCGATCCTGTCCACCCGATCGGGTCGCGGTATTACGGCTATCTGACGCAGACGACGAGCTTCTGACGGAACGGGCATGAGGTCGCTGGCCGGGATGTTGCCGGTCCCAGGCGGCGGGCCTCCTCCACCCTCCTGCGCCGCAGCTATCTCCAGGCCCCGGTCAGTCCCTTGTTCCTGTTCGGCCGCCAGCAGGATTTTGCCTACCAGCAGGGAGTCGACGGCACCCCGGGCAAGCGGCACCACGTCCGTTTCTGGCGCTGCCCGGCCGGCTGGCTGGTGCCCGGCGGAGTGGCCGTCGACTGGCTGGCGCCGGCACCTATGACCGCAGCGTCGGGCTGTCCCTGTTTACCCTGCAGATCACCCACAAGATCGACTAGAACACCGACGCCGAACGCGACCACGTGGTCGGCGCCATCACCGGAGCCGACACCGCATCAGCACGGCCGCCATCTGCGCCCAGGCCGTCGATGTCTTCCACGGCGGTCCGGACATCACGCTGCAGTCCAACCTGCCCGGCCTGACCCTGGACATCCTGTTGCTTCTGGCGCTCTCCAGCAAACGGTCCCGCGACTATGCCCTGCACCCCAGCAAAGAACCCAAACGGGATTCGAGCCGTCCCTGCGGCCGGGCACCGTTCTGAATCTCCAAGCATCCGGCAGGTCTTGACAGCCCTCTTGGTGCGGGAGCTAGATGTTCAAGAGCCGACAACCATTCCAGCATTGCAGCAGAGGAGCGGACATGAGGGAAGACTCAGAGGCGCCGGAGCGCGCCCACAGCGAGACCCCCGCCGAGGGCGATGCAACGGCTGAACCCTTTGACGACCGGGCCCATTCCCAGGACGCGGCAGAGGGCCCGGACATCGACGACGAACCGGGCACCGGAGCCCAGGGCAACGCCGTGCCAGGCGGCAGAACCGGGCCGTAGCTTCCCCGACGCGCCATTGACGGCCCCGAGGCGCGACTTCGCCGGAAACCTACGAGTTCGCCGGAACTTTCCGGCGAGTGGGCGCGTTTCCGGCGACCTCGGCGGGTCTGGCCCCTGACAGTCCCGGCAAGACACAACCGGTAACGAGCGAAATATCTTCGCATGCCTGCGTGTTGGCCCGGACATGACAACAATCGGAATCATCGGTGCAGGACACATCGGCGGCCAGATCGCCCGCAAGGCCGTCGAACTCGGCTACGACGTCGTGATCAGCAACTCGCGGGGTCCGGAAACCCTCGCGGACCTCATCGCGGAGCTGGGGCCCAAAGCCCGGGCCGCAACCCCGGCCGAAACTGCAGCAGCGGGCGACTTCGCCGTCGTCTCCGTGCCGCTTAAGAGCATCCCGGACGTGCCCGTGGAACCGCTAGCGGGCAAGATCGTCCTGGACACCAATAACTACTACTGGGAACGCGACGGGCATGTGCCGGCTTTGGATGCCGGCAAGGCCACCACTTCCGGCCTACTGCAGGAGCACCTGCCCCAGTCCAAGGTAGCGAAGGCCTTCAACCACATCGGGTACTCCCAGATCACCAAGGACGGCACACCGGCCGGCACACCCAACCGCCGGGCCCTGGCCACGGCGAGCGATTTCCCGGAAGCGGCTGAGCTTGTCACCAGGCTCTATGACGAATTCGGCTTCGACACCGTCAGCATGGGTCCGCTGTCCGAAAGCTGGCGCACTGAACGGGACCGCCCCGCCTACGTGATCCGGCAGAACGCAGCCGAGCTGGCCGAGAACCTGGCCAAGGCCCCGCGCACCATCTGACACTCCCGGATCCGACGCGCGATCGGTCCGTGCCCCGCGCGCTCCCGGGCCCCCGGATCCCACGCGCGAATTCGCCGGAAGCCCACGAGTTCGCCGGAACGTTCCGGCGAACGGACAGGTTTCCGGCGAACTGGGCCGGGAGCGGGCCGCCCCGCGCAGTGGTGCGTCGGACGACTCAGCGCTTGACGGCGTCGAGCCTGAGCATCTTGGCGATCACGTAGTCGAGCTCGGAGTCGTCGAAGATCTTCTTCCAGTCGTCCTTGATGATGGTGTCCTTGCCGTACTGGATGGCGATTTCGCAGGCCTCGGAGAACGGGTTGGAACCGCGCAGGGCGTTGGTCAGGGCGATCTGGACGTGCCCGAACAGCATGGCCTTGGCGGCTTCCTCGGGGACGCCGGCGGTGTGCACGGTCTCGTGCAGGGCTTCCTTGAGCAGGGTGCCGATCATGCAGGCCACCGTCTCCACGAGGGTGGGTTCGAGGATGGCGAGCTGCTTCACGGTGACCCAGTGGACGTCGATCACGGGGGCGTAGATAACCTTGATGGTCGCCTCGGCGGCGGCGCGGGCGGCCCCGGAGGCGTCCTCGTCGATCGCGGCCACGACGTTCTGCGGGGCGCCCTGTCCGCCGAAGGTGTCGGCCCATTCCTCCTTGGTGGTGCGTTCCAGGAACACAGACGGGTGGCACGGGTGCGCCACGGCCTGGACCACGTCGTCGCGCTTGGCCAAGAGGCCGGCGTAGGCGGCGGCCGGGTCCAGGGTGAGCAGGATGGCGCCCGACTTCAACTGCGGGACGACACCCTGGGAAACGACGCCCAGTACGGTGTCCGGGACGGCGAGGATCACGACATCGGCGTCCTTGATCGCATCCGCTGTGCTGCTGATTTCCCGTCCTTCGGCGCGGACGCGCTCCTGTCCGGCAGGCGAGTTCTCGCTGTAGAAGACGGTGTGGGCGCTCTTCTGGAGGTTGGCTGAAACACGCAGCCCCATTTTGCCTCCGGCCCCGATGACGGCGACGGTCAATTTTTCTGCTGACATTTCACTTGCTCCTTAGGAAATCGAGGCTTTGCTGGGTCCACTGGTTTTCGCGGCGGATGGTCTCTTCTTCGGAGTCCTGCCACGGCAGCCAGTGCTCGACAATTTGGTTGATGTTTCTTTCTTTGGGCTGAAGCTTTCCGGCCATGTAGTCATAGTCGAGAAGTCCCTCGCCGAGGGGGGCGCCGGAGTATGTGAACCCGACCCACCCCTCCTTGCGGCTGAACGCAAAGTCTTTGATGTGCATGTTCAGGACATAGGGCGCGACGGCGTCAATCACCTCACGCGGGAACTCCAGCGCCGCCACGGTGTTGGCGGGATCGCTGCAGATGCCCAGGGAGGGGCTGCCGACGCGGCGGATGACCTCCAGGATCCGGGCCGTGGGAACTTGCTCGTAGGTTTCCACCGCGATTTTCACCCCGGCGGCCTCGAACTCCGGCAGCACGTCCTTGAAGATCGCCACGGCTTCGTCCGGTGTCGGGGTGTGGCCCGGGACGTTGAACATGGTCCGCAAAAGCGGCGCGCCCAGGATCCCGGCGATTCGCAGGAACTTCCGGAGGTGTTCCGGCCGGATGCCCTTGGTGCCCAGTTCCAGCGCGATCCCCAGCGAGTCAGCCGTGGCCCGGATGTCTTTCAGTTCCGCTTCGCCCATGGCTTCGAGCGGTGCGTAGTCGCAGATCTGAAAGAGGTCCACGCCGAGGGCCGCTGTGCGCTCCAGCGCCTCGCGGAGGCTGAGCGGCTCCGAAACCTTCTCCGAGAGCTGCCAGAAGAAGGCGTAGCTGCTCAATCCAATTCTTGAACCAGATCCGATCCTTGAACCGTTTCCAGATCCCTGGCCGATGGTGCTCATGCTGCCGCCCTTCCGCTCAGCAGGCCCAGCCGTTCGGCGGTCTCGTCCAGGATGGTCTTCAGGGCCTTAGGGTCGTGGGCGAAGCGGCCCAGGAACAGCCCGGCGACGGCTTCATCGAGCCGTCCGATCAGGCCCGGGCCGGCGCTTCCGCCGTAGATGACCCGGCTGTCGGCCTGCCCCGGCAGGGAGCGCAGGTGCGCGTCCAGGCCGGCGCTGACGGCGCTGATGTACTCCGGCGTGGCCGGTTCCGGGGCGCCGATGGCCCATTGCGGTTCGTAGGCCACAATGGTCCGCGCTGCCGGTCCCAGGGACCGGGCCCGGTTGAGCGCGGCGTCGATGTCCGCTGAGCAAGTCCGGATGGCTTCCTCCACGGAACCGGGCTGAAGCTCGCCGACGCAGAGTACCGGGGTGAGCCGGTTGCGGTAGGCGGCGGCGGTCTTGAGGCCGATGATCCTGTCATCCTCGCCGAAGATCCGGCGCCTTTCTGCGTGGCCCACCTCTGTGTAGCGGCCGCCGAGTTCAGCAACGGTCTTGCCGCCTATCTCCCCGGTGTAGGGTCCTTCGTCCTCCCAGAAGATGTCCTGGGCTCCGGCCGCTGCCCCGGCGGTTCCGAGGATGCGGGCCGCTTCGGGCAGTACAGGCAAGGTGGGCAGCACGAACAGTTCGATGTCGCCGCTCTGGACCGCCGGATGCGCGAAAGCGATGGTGGCCACCTCGCGGCAGTATTCGAGCGTGCGTTCGTAGCCGAAGTACATCTTCAGGCTGACGCCGATGATTGCCTTCGGTTTTGTTGCTGTCTTAGCAGGAAGTGACACCCTCGTAGTCCTTAATTAGTGTGACTTTTTCGGCCGAGGCGGAGGTTTCGTCGAAGGTGTAGGTGAGCCATTCGCGGGCGAGCCGGCGGGCGAGCTCCAGGCCGACGACGCGCTGGCCGAAGGTGAGCACCTGGGCGTTGTTGCTCAGGATCGAACGCTCCACGGAGTAGCTGTCGTGGGCCGTGACGGCCCGGATCCCGGGGACCTTGTTTGCGGCGATCGCGACGCCGAGCCCGGTGCCGCAGACCAGGAGGGCGCGGTCCGCCTTGCCGGCGGCGATGAGTTCGGCAGCCGCGATGGCCACGGATGGGTAGGGAGTGTGGCTGGTGGCATCCACGCCCACGTCGTGGACCGATTCGACGAGGTCACTGGCCTCGAGATCGGCTTTGAGGGCCTCCTTGTAGTCGAATCCAGCGTCGTCGGCTCCGATGACCAGGCGCAGTTTGGCGCTCATGCGTTCTCCTTGGTGAGGGTGTTGTGAATGGCTCGTACGATCAGCGCCATGGAGACGGCGCCGGCATCGGGGGTGCCGAGGCTCTTATCGGCGTGAGGGCGGGCGCGTCCCATGAGCGGCAGCAGCTGGGCGGTGTTTTCGGCCGCCTGTTCGGCAACCCCTGCCGCCGTCCCCCAGGCCTGTGTGAGGGACCCTCCGGTGCTGACACCGGCGCTGAGGGCGTCACGGAACGGGACCAGGACGTCCACCAGGGTCTTGTCCCCTGGCTTGGCCTTGCCGAAGTCCATGATCGCGGCGGCGGCGGCGGCCACGCCGTCGGCGACAGCGGCGGCGTCGGGAGCCTTGGAGTCGCCCAGTGCGTCTGCGACGGCGTGCAGGGCCATGCCCCACAGGGCGCCGGAGGTGCCGCCGGCTTTGTCGGCCCAGGCGTCACCTGCGAGGCGGAGGGTGGTGGCGGCTCCCGCGCCGCGGGCGACGGCGTCCGCTGCGGCAGTGACAGCCGCCCCGACTCCGCGTTCCATGCCGATGCCGTGGTCGCCATCGCCGGCGATGGCGTCAATCCTGCCGAGCTCCTCGGCGTTGGCGTCCACCACGTCCTTGGCGGCGCCGAGCGCTGCCAGTACCCGGAGGGCCCCGGCACGGGATTCGTCGGAAGCTGCCGGGATCGGCGCTTCGACCTCGGCGAGGTCGGCGAATTCGGTGGCCTCAAGGGCCTCGGCGGTCACGGCACCGCGGCGGAAGGCCGGGGCGTCGGCGGGCGCGTGCCAGAGGGATTCGAGTTCGTCGTCGAGCCAGAACAGGGTCAGGGAGGTGCCGGCCATGTCGAAGCTGGTGACCAGTTCGCCCACCTGCGGGTCCACGGCGTCCAGGCCGGCCTCGGCGAGGAGCCGGGCGACGCGGCGGTAGACCACGAAGAGTTCCTCGTACTTGACGCTGCCCAGGCCGTTGAGGATGGGGACGACGCGCCGTGCTCCACCGGGAGCGGCACCGTCCTCGACGCCGTCCGGAACTTCTGCCAGGAGGCTGCTGACCAGCAGCTCGGCGAGTTCGTCCGCCGTCGGGATGTCCGTTTCCCCGATGCCGGGTTCGCCGTGGATGCCCATCCCTACGGCCATGCGGCCTTCCGGGACGGAGAAGAGCGGGTGGTCGGCGCCGGGCAGGGTGCACCCGCTGAAGGCAACGCCGAAGGAGCGGGTCCGGTGGTTGGCGCGTTCGGCGATCTCCAGCGTGGCGTCCATGGAGTAGCCGGCTTCCGCTGCCGCGGCGGCGACCTTGAAGACCGTCAGGTCACCGGCGATGCCCCTGCGCTTGGCGCGTTCGGCCGGCGGTGCGGAGGAGACGTCATCCGTAACAGCGATGCTCCGGCAGTCGATTCCCTCCTTGCGGAGCCGGTCCTGGGCCTGGTTGAAGTGCAGGACGTCACCGGCGTAGTTGCCGTAACCGAGCAGCACACCGCCGCCGTTGCTGGCGGCTTTCGCCACGTTGTAGATCTGCTGCGCGGACGGGGAAGCGAACAGGTTGCCCATCGCGGCACCATGGGCGAGGCCCTGGCCCACGAGCCCGGCAAAGGCCGGGTAGTGTCCGGAGCCGCCGCCGATCACCAGGGCAGCGGTGCCGGGTGCGCTGCGGGTGTTGCGGACGACACCTCCGGTAACGCGCTTGACCCAGCGACTGTGGGAGGCAACGAAGCCCTCGATCATCTCGTCAGCGAAGGCTGAAGGTTCATTGAACAGGCGGGTCATGCGGTGTCTCCCGGAATATTTAGAGGCTAGCTGGGGGAAATTGTTCTTGGGACGCCGGCTGGTGGTGGCGGACGTGCCTGCGGCGGGTAAGCGTGCGCCGGCGCGGATTGGTGCGGGGACGTCCCCGGGTGAGGGGGACGCCCCCGGGTCTGTTACGGCTCGGCGTGGTGTCCGGCCCCGGTGGGATCCAGGGCTTCAGCGGGTACGCCTTCGCTGATCTTGCCGGAGCGGCTGAGCACCACCATGAGGACGCCGGAAAGGAGCAGGAAGCCGCCGACGACGAACATCGGGACGGTGTAGCCGCCGGTCCAGTCCTTGAGCCAGCCGGTAACGAAGCCGGCGCTGAAGCCGGCCAGGTTGCCCACCGTGTTGATCAGGGCGATGCCGGCTGCGGCCGCCGCTCCGGTGAGGAACTGGGTGGGAACGGTCCAGAAGTTGGGCAGTGCGGCAAAGATGGCCATGGCCGTGACGGTGATGACGGCGATGGTCGCGGCCGGCGAGCCGGCAAACAGGGCCAGCGGGACGCTCAGGCCGCCGATGAGGGCGGGCAAGGCGATGTGCCAGGTCTTGACGCCGCGTTTAGTGGCGTCCTTGGACCAGAAGTAGAGGGCAAGGGCCGCGAACACGTACGGGATGGCCGTGATGAGGCCCTTTTGGAGCACATCGAACTTGCTGCCGTATTGGCTTTCGAAGCCGGCGATGATGGTGGGCAGGAAGAACGCCAGCGCATAGAGGCCGTAGATGAAGCCGAAGTAGATGGCGGACAGCATCCAGACCCTGCCGTTGGAGAAGACAGTGCGGGCGCTGACGTGCTTGTGGCTCGCCGTTGTTTCCTTCTTTTCCGTCTCCAGGGCGTTGGTCAGCCACGTCTTTTCGTCCGGGTTGAGCCACCTGGCCTTGGCCGGGGAATCGGCGAGGTAGAACCAGGCGATGATGCCGACGACGATGGCCGGAATCGATACGCCGAGGTACATCACGCGCCAGCCGTCGAGTCCGAAGAGGCCCTCCTGCTGAATGAGCCAACCGGCAAGTGGTGCACCGATGACCGTGGTCAGCGGCTGGGCCAAGTAGAACAGGGCCAGGATCTTGCTGCGGTGACGGGACGGGACCCACAGGCTCAGGAAGAGAATGGCGCCGGGAAAGAAGCCGGCTTCGGCCACACCCAGAGCGAAGCGCAGAATATAGAGCCCCTCCACGCTGCTGACCCAGACGAACAGCAGGGAGACGATGCCCCAGCTGACCATAATGCGGGACAGCCAGCGGCGGGCGCCGAACCTGTGCAGGGCCAGATTGCTGGGGATTTCCAGCAGGATGTAGCCGATGAAGAAGACCCCGGACGCGAAGCCGAACTGGGCGGCCGAGAGGCCCAGATCGGCGTTCATGCCGTTGGGGCCGGCAAAGGCGATAGCCGTCCGATCGAGGTAATTGATGAAGAACATCAGAGCGACAAACGGCACCAGCCGATATGCCACCTTCTTGATTGCAGATCTTTCGACCACCGATTGTGTGGTGTCCACATTGACTCCTAGATGTTGGTCTCCCAACGGCGGCCTGCGGTGGATGCCTTGGGATGTGTCTCGGTGCCTAGTTCGGGAAAGCTGGCGGGCCGGTACTAAGCGTGTGATTAACACCATAAAGGGCAGACCCCAAATTGGTCAACCGGTTGACATGTTTATGTCTGAAGGTAAAGTCTGCGCGGCTGCGCCTGCCCTGGTTGTTACGCTGGGAAGGTGTCCGTTAATTCCGCCGCTTCCACGGCCAAAATCAGTGCCGCGCTCGGTTCCATGGAGCAAGGATCGGTTGTCTCCGAAGTCGCCGAACGGCTTCTGGGCTACTTCACGAGCGGCGAGATCGCCGTCGGAACCCGCCTGCCAGCCGAGCGCCAGCTCGCCGCATCGCTGGGGGTCGGGCGCTCCGCGGTCCGCGAGGCCCTCGCCGCGTTGGAGATCCTCGGGATTGTGATCGTACGTCCGGGTTCCGGGACCTACCTGCGCGACGGCATTTCCGAGCTCCTCCCCCGCACGCTGAGCTGGGGCCTCATGCTGGGCGCGCCCCGGACGCGGGAACTCGTCGAACTGCGCGGCGGACTCGAGGTTCAGGCCGGCCAGCTCGCGGCCCAGCGGATTACCGACGACGCCCTGGACCGGATGCGCGAAAATCTGGCCACCATGGAGCACAGCCTCGATGACCTCGCAACGTTCGTGGAGGCCGACGCCGCCTTCCACCGCGAAATTGCCGCCGCCTCCGGCAACCAGGTCCTGCAGGAACTGCTGCAGAGCATCCGCTCGCTGCTGCGCATCTGGGTAGACCGCGCCTTGACGGATGAGGGGCACGCGGCGGCCGCCCTGGCCGAGCACCGGGAGATCTTCCACGCCCTGGAATCGCGGGACGAGGCTGCCGTGACGGCGGCCATGCGCTCCCACATGGACACGGCCTCGCGGCGCCTCCTGGCCGGGTTCGACGCCGACCAGGCCGCCACAGACTGACGCCCCGCGCCGGCCTCGGCACGGCCGCCCCAGCACGCCCCCGTCACGCGAAATCGCCGGAAGCCTGCGGGCTCGCCGGAACGTTCCGGCGAGTTCGCAGCTTTCCGGCGACTTCGGCAGGGTGCGCACTCCGGGAACGTGACCGGGCGGTCGTTCGCGTGCGTCCTCTGACCATTCAGCGCGTTCCGGTTCAGGACACCGGGCTGCTCTGAAGCGCTTCGCTGGCCGAGGCAGCGGCAAGCGGGCCGGCGTCGGCCGGATAGATCATGTGCGCCGGTGCGTTCGAGTTTCGCTTGGCCAGCGGGTAAAACACGAGGGCGGTAACCACCAGGCCCACCAGCCAGGAGATGTCGGCGCCACCCAGCAGCTTGGTCATCGGTCCGGTGTAGAGAGTCTGGGCCAGGAACGGAATCTGGACGAGAATGCCGAGGGCATAGGAAAGCAGCGCGGTCTTGTTCCACCGCCCGTACCGGCCGTCAGGATCGTACAGCGCCGGGATGTCCACCTTTTCCTTCGAGACGAGGTAGTAGTCCACGAGGTTGATCGAGCTCCACGGGATGAAAACCATGAGCAGGAGCAGGACGAAGTTCTTGAAGTTGGCGATGAAGTCCGGCGAAGCCAGTACCGCGATGAGGACGGAAAGCCCGATGAAGGCGACCACGTAGACCAGCCGGGTCCGTGACGGTGCCGTCGATTTGCGCGTGAACGCTGTTACGGAGGTCAGCATTGTCATGTATCCGCCGTAGGCGTTGAGGGTGTTGACGGTCAGTTTTCCGGTCACGATCACCAGGTAAATGACGACGGCGATCAGGCCGCCGCCGCTGAGGTTGCCGAGGAAGGCCACCTGACCGTCGAGGAACCGCTGGCCCTTGGGCAACGCCAGGGCTGCGAACAGGGCGCCGAGGGTCATTGACCACTGCGATCCAAGCACCGTGCCAAAGAATGCGGCCAGGAAAGTTCGTCGCGGCGCGGTGTCCGAGGGCAGGTAGCGGGAGTAGTCGGCGACGTACGGGCCGTAGGTCAGCTGCCAACCGGCACCGAGGGAGACGGCCAGGAGGAAGGTGGGAAATTCGAAGCTGCCGGAGCTGAGCAGTGCGCCGACGTCCTGGCTGGTGAGGAGCCTGATGCCAAGGTAGGTGAAGCCTAGGACGCCGACGACGGTCGAAATCCGGCCCATCAGGTGGATGTACTTGTAGCCCAGGGTCGCCACCAGCACGGTCAAGGCCCCGAAGATGACCATGCCCACGGCCGGCGTCCCGGTGTGCGTGATCTGCTCGACGGCCTGCCCCGCCAGGACAGTTCCGGTGGCCGCGAAGCCGAGATACATGATGATGACCAACACCAGGGGGATCACGGCGCCAAGGACACCAAACTGCGCACGGCTGGAGATCATCTGCGGGAGACCCAGCTTGGGTCCCTGGGCCGCGTGCAGTGCCATGACGGCTCCGCCAAGGATGTTGCCGATCAGCAGTCCGAGGATCGCCCACAGGGCATCGGCGCCGAACAGCACCGCCAGCGCTCCGTCCACGATTGCCGTGATCTGCATGTTCGCGCCGAACCATAGGGTGAATTGCTGCGCCGGCGATCCGTGGCGTTCGTGTTCAGGGACGAAATCGATCGAGCGGCGCTCTACGCGCGGCTCTGCTGTTCCCGTTCGTGTGGTGGCCTGCATGAGTGTTCCTCACATTGAGAATGGATCCTGACGAAGTCGTGAGTACATCTGAACATGGCGCGTGAGCTGCATCACGGCGAAGTTTGATTCTCCGTCCGGGATTTCAGATACCGCCCGTTCGCGCGAATTCGCCGGAAGCCCGCGGGGTCGCCGGAACGTTCCGGCGAGCTGGCAGGTTTCCGGCGAATTCGGCCGGGCACGGCTGGGAGGGCGCGGCTGAACGGGCGCTACGAGGTGACCGCCACGGGAGCGTCAGCGATGGCGTCCAGCTCGACCGGTTCGGGGCGCGACACTGTGCTGCCAATCCGGACAGGCGTGCCCGTATGCGCCGACTCCAGCACGGACTCCATCACTTCCAGGGCGTGGAAAGCCAGGACACCTCCGGCCCGTGGCTCCTGGCCGGCCGGCGTGCGGACGAGGTCCGCGACGCCGAAGCCGCGCCCCGCGTCCGTGTAACCGGCCGAGACCGGAAGGGTCTCCCAGTCCTCCGCGCCGAGGGCGAAGAGCTGCACATCGCCGTCGAAGTGGTTCGGGTCCGGGACCACGAGGGAACCGTGCTCGCCATGGATTTCGATGTTGGGGCTCCGGGTCTTCACTGCGTCGAAGCTCATCACCAGTGTGGACAAGGCCCCCGAGGCATGGATTAGGACGCCAGTGACATGGGTATCGATTGCCACGGGGACCCTCTGGCCCTCACGCGGACCCGAGCCGATGGTCCGCTCGTCGCGCGTGTGGCTGGCAGCGCCGATCACCGAGACCACCGGTCCGAGCAACGTGACCAGGGCCGAGACGTAGTACGGTCCCATGTCCAGCAGCGGACCGCCGCCTGGCTGGTAATAGAAGTCCGGGTTCGGGTGCCAGCGCTCATGACCGGGCGTGGCCATGGTGGCAGCGGCGGAGATCGGCGTGCCGATCAGCCCGTCGTCGATTGCCTTCCGGGCGGTCTGGATCCCGGTGCCGAGCACGGTGTCAGGGGCGCAGCCAACCGCGACTCCGGCCTTCCGCGCAGCGTCCAGCACTTGCCGGGCCTCCGCCGTCGTGGCCGCGAGGGGCTTTTCACCGTACACGGATTTGCCGGCGGCAATCGCGCGCAGCGCCACCTCGGCGTGGGCTGCCGGGATGGTCAGGTTCAGGACGAGCTCGACGTCGTCGGCGGCCAGGAGCGCGTCGACCGTGAGCGCCCGGACGCCGTCGTATGAGTCGGCGACTGCCTGCGCCCGGGCGGGGTCCAGGTCAGCGACAGCGACGAGGTTGATGTCCTGGAGCCGGCGGAAGTTCGCCAGGTACTGGGCGATGATGGCTCCACAGCCGATGATTCCAACGTTTACCGGCTTGCCCACAGCAGGCCCCTTTCGATGATGGTGCGGACATTGTTGTCCTGGAGGATTTCGACCCGGTGTCCCGGGGTGCAAACGAAGATCTTGCCTTTTCCCCATTGCCGGGTCCAGATGGCCGGCGAGGTGACTTCCCGTTGCCAGGGGTCCCATGCCCGGACTTTCTGGGTGGTGGTGGCCAGGACGTCGATGTAGTCGTCGGCGAGGACCCAGTACTGTTCGGTGACGAGGTCGAAGTCGCCGAGGCCGGCAGTGATTGGGTGCTCCGCGGCCGCCGGGAGCATATTGACCGTGTAGGGGACGTAGTTGTCGGGTTGCTCGCCTGTCCGTTCATCCGGGTGTTTGCCCGGGTGGCAGGCAAACTGGCCGCCGATCAGGTGCAGGTAGTCGGAGGTGTTGCGGTAGGAATCCGCGATGCCGCCGTGCCAGCCGGCGAGGCCAGTGCCGTTCTCGACGGCGGCGCGAAGCCCCTCGAACTCATCCTTTTCGATGGTGGACATGGTCATGCACTGCATGATCAGGTCCACCCCGGCCAGGTATTCGGCGTCGGCGTAGATCTTGGGCGATTCCTCCACCCGGACCTCGTAGCCGTTGGCTTTCAGGTACGGGATGAATTCCTCGGTGGCCTCAACGGGCTGGTGCCCGTCCCAGCCGCCGCGCACCACGAGCGCGGTTTTCTGATTGTTTGTCATGGGGTTCCTCTGTTGTTGGTTTGTTATGGCCGCGGCCGGCTCAGCGGGCGGCGAAGGCGGAGTCGAATGCCGCTGCGGGGGGTGTGATCGCGGCCAGTTCCTTGACCAGTGCGAGGGCCTGCGGTGCACCGACCAGGCGATCCATGCCGGCGTCCTCCCACTCCACGCTCGTGGGCCCCTGGTATCCGATGGCGTTCAAGGTCCGGAAGATCGGTTCCCAGTGGACGTCGCCGTGGCCGGCCGTGACGAAGTCCCATCCGCGGCGCGGGTCAGCCCACGGCAGGTGGGAGCCGAGCCGGCCGTTGCGGCCGTTGAGCTGGCGGACGGATTCCTTGACATGAACGTGGAAGATCTTGTCCGCGAAGTCCTGCAGGAACATGACAGGATCCAGGTCCTGCCACAGGAAGTGGGACGGGTCGAAGTTCAGGCCGAAGTTCTCCCGGTATCCGATTGCCTCGAGGGTGCGTTTGGCGGTCCAGTAGTCGTAGGCGATTTCGGACGGGTGGACCTCAAGGGCGAAACGGACCCCTTCCTCGTCGAAGACGTCGAGGATCGGGTTCCACCGGTCCGCGAAGTCCTGGTAGCCGCGTTCGATCATGGCGTCCGAGGCAGGCGGGAACATGGCGACGCATTTCCAGATCGAGGATCCCGTGAAGCCGGTGACGGTCTGCACGCCCAGCCTTGCAGCTGCGCGGGCAGTGGTCTTCATGGCCTCGGCGGCGCGGGTGCGGACCCCTTCGGCGTCGCCGTCGCCCCAGACGTGGGCGGGAAGGATACCCTCGTGGCGTTCGTCGATCGGGTCGTCGCAGACGGCCTGTCCGGTCAGGTGGTTGGCGATCGCGTGGACCTTGAGTTGGTGTTTGTCCAGGATGTCCAGCCGGCCTTGGAGGTAGGTGTCGTCCTCGACGGCGCGCTGCGGGTCCAGGTGGTCGCCCCAGCAGGCGATCTCCAGGCCGTCGAAGCCCCACTCGCCGGCGAGCCGCGCCACCTCTTCGAAGGGCAAGTCGGCCCACTGGCCGGTGAAGAGCGTGATGGGTCGTGTCATGGTGATTCCTCTCAGACGTGGTGCCAGTGGCTGTCGGCCTCAGCGCTGGATTCGATGGCGGCGAGGACTTTTTGGACCTGGAGGGCGTCGGCGAAGGATGGTGCCGGGGGCTGGTGGGCGGCGATGGCGTTGATGAGGTCGACCGCTTGG
Organism: Arthrobacter sp. 05L421; assembly: GCF_056397785.1. Classification (NCBI taxonomy): domain Bacteria; kingdom Bacillati; phylum Actinomycetota; class Actinomycetes; order Micrococcales; family Micrococcaceae; genus Arthrobacter; species Arthrobacter sp. 05L421. Next base: position 18,112 of record NZ_JBFTOC010000024.1, on the reverse strand, counting down.
TGGGTGAAGAGGTGTTCGTAGCCGATCGGGTGTCCGGTGGGCCACCAGTTCGCGGTGTAGGGGTGTTCGGGTTCGGTGACCTGGATCTTGCGGAAGCCGGCGTCGGGGCCATCGGCGGCGTCGTAGAAGGACAGTGCGTTCATGTCTTCGAAGTCGAAGGCCAGCGATCCCGTGGTGCCGTTGAGTTCCAGGCGCATGGCGTTCTTGCGGCCCAGCGCGAAGCGGGTGGCCTCGAACACCCCGATGGGTCCGGCACCGTTTCCGTTGCCGGGTCCGTCGCCGGCGAAGCGGGCGCTGAAGATGGCGGCGTCGTCCACGGTCACCGGCCCGCGCACGGCTTCGGCGCCAGTGGTGCCGTGCCCGCCCAGGCCAACGAGCTCGCCGGCGACGGGGCGGTCTTTGACGAAGGTCTCCAGCAGGGCCGAGACGCCGGTGATGTTTCGTCCGGTGATCCACTGGGCGGCGTCGATGCTGTGGGCTCCGATGTCCCCGAGCGAGCCGGAACCGGACTTGGACTTGTCCAGCCGCCAGGTCAGGGGCGCGTCGGCGTCGGAGAGCCAGTCCTGCAGGTACTGGGCCCGCACGTGCCGGATCTGCCCGAGCCGGCCCTCTGCGACCATCCGCCGGGCCAGGGCCAGGGCCGGTGTGCGGCGGTAGCTGAAGCCGCACATGGAGTACACGCCCCGGGCCGCCGCGGCCTCGGCGGCGTCAGCCATCCGTTCGGCCTCGGCGACGGAGTTGGCCAGCGGCTTCTCGCACAGGACATGCTTGCCGGCCTCAAGCGCGGCGATCGCGATCTCGGCGTGGGTGTTGCCCGGGGTGCAGATGTCGATCAGGTCGATGTCGTCCCGCTCGATTAGAGCCCGCCAGTCCGTCTCATGGGACTCCCAGCCCATCTTCGCCGCCGCGGCCCGCACGCCGTCGGCGTTCCGTCCCGCGACCGCGGTCAGTTCCGGCCGCAGCGGCAGGTCAAAGAACCGCGGCGCGGTCCGCCAGGCGTGGGAATGGGCGGCCCCCATGAACGCGTAGCCCACCATGCCCACGCGCAGGCTCGTAGCGTCAGTCATCGGTAAACCTTTCGGAAAGGGTGGAATTCGGAGCCGTGCTCTGGCAAAGGGCCCCGCACTATTTGCTGAAGCCTGCGGTGAGGCCGCTGAGCAGCTGGCGCCGGGCGATGACGTAGACCACCAGCAGCGGCAGCGTCGCGAGCACGACGGCGGCCAGGACGGCCGGGATGTTGACGCTGAATTCGCCCTGGAACGTCCACAGTGACAGCGGCAGCACCCGGGTCTCAGGGCTCTGCGTCAGGATCAGCGGGAACAGGAAGCCGTTCCACACTCCGAGCGCGTTGTAGATGCCGACGGTCACCACAGCAGGCCGCGTCATGGGCAGCGCCAGACGCCACATCATGGCCCAGTCGGAGCATCCATCCAACCGCATGGACTCGAAGAGTTCGTTCGGCACGTCCCGCATGAAGTTGGACAGGATCAGCACGGAGATCGGGATGGCGAAGGCGACGGAGGGCAGGATCAGGGCCAGCAGGGTGTCGTACATATGGGCGCGCGTGATCATCCAGTAGATAGGGATGATCGTGGCGTGCAGCGGGATGGCCAGGCCCAGCAGAAAAAGGCTGTTTGTCCAGTTCAGGAACCGGCTCTTGCCGCGGACGATCGCGTAGGCAGCCATGAAGGACACGAACAGCGCCGGGATGGTGCTGCCCACCGTGACGATAAGGCTGTTGGCAAAGTACCGGACGAAGTCGTTCTCCACCACCAGTTTGTAGTTGTCCAGGGTCGGCTCAGTGGGCGGCATCATCGGGTTGGACGTGAAGAACCCCGCCTGATTTTTCAGGCTCGTCACCACCACGTAATAGATCGGGACGATGATGATGGCCAGCCAGAGCCACCCGCCCAGACCGCCCAGGAAGTTGGGGCGGGTCCGGCCCGGTCCCTTGGTCCGGGGACGGGGACTGGCTTCGGGACGGACGGGCGCGGTGGACGGGACGGGGAGCTGGGTTAGGGAAGCCATCAGGCACCTTCCAATTGGCTTGCGTTGCGGTTCTTTCCGCCCAGTCTCTGCAGCACCAGGGCAAGAGCCAGGCCGATCACGACCAGGATGACGCCGAGGGCACTCGCGGCGCCCATGTCATTGGCCTTGAACCCGGTGAGGTACATGTGCAGCGGGAGAAGCCGGGTGGCGTAGCCGGGACCGCCGCCGGTGAGGACGAAGACGAGGTCAAAATACGCCAGCGATCCGACCACCATGAGCGTGGAGGAGGTGATGATGGTGTATTTCAGTTGGGGCAGGGTGATGTTGAAGAACTGCTGGACCCGTCCGGCACCGTCGATCTGCGCCGCCTCGTAGAGCGACGTGGGGATCTGGCGCACTCCGCCTTGGTAGATCAGGGTGTGGAACGGCACGAACTGCCAAGCAATGACGAAGACGACGACGAACAGGACCAGGTCCGAATTGCCCAGCCAGTCTTGGGATAGAGCCGGTATGCCGAGCCCGGCGCCGAAGCCGAAGTTCGGGTCCAGAAGGGCCTTGAACGCGATGGCGACGGCGGCAGAGGACAGCAGCAGCGGCACGAAATACAGGACGGCCAAGGCCGCGCGGTACTTCTGTCCCCCGGCGGTGAAGACGCCCAGGAGCAGGCTGATCGGCGCCTGGACGATGAACGAGAAGAACATGATCTTCGCCGTCACCAGCAGGGCGTTGCCGGTAACGGGGTCGGTCAAGACTGTGGTCCAGCTGCTCAGCCCGTCCAGCTTGATCTCGCCCAGACCGTCCCAGGACGTGAAGCTCAGGAACAAGACGCCGATCAGCGGAATGATGGCGAACAGCAGGAAGAAAGCAAGGGCCGGCGCGGCCAGCCACCCCGACGGGCCCGGCTGAAGGGCCCGTCGGGAGGAACCGGATGTGGTGGACACTGGATTACTTACCGATCGTCGCGTTCATTGTGGTGACGAACTGCTCCGGGGTGATCTTCTTCAGGAAAATCTGGTCGAGGTTGGCCAGCATGGCATCACCCTGCGCCGGGCTGAGAGCCTGGTCCCAGGAGAGCGTGAAGCTCGGGGCGTTCTTTGCCATGCCGTACACATAGGACAGGAAGTCCTTGTCCGGGGACGCGGCGAGCTTGCTCTCGATGCCCTTGACCACCGGCACGGCCCCCGAATCGATCAGGCCCTGGATGTTGCTGTCGGAGAACATGCCGTCCTTGACATACCCGAGGGCGGCCTTCTTCTGTCCATCACTGGCTTTCGAGGAGACGGACCAGAAGTTGGAGGGGTTGCCTACTACGTTGGCCGGGTCTCCCTTACCGCCGGAAACCGTGGGGAAGGTGGTGAAGCCGAGCTTGCCGTTCTTGACGAAGTCGCCGGCGTCCTTCTTCATGCTTTGGTAGATCCAGCCGCCCTGCAGGATCATGGCCGCCTTGCCGGTGTACATCAGTGCCTGGTCGGCGTTGCTGTCCGCCGCGATGGACGAGAACCCGTTGGCGAATCCGCCAGCGTCCACGAGCTGCTGGATCTTGGTCAGCGCTTCGGTGACCGCGGGGTCTGACCACGCGTCCGGCTTGTTGGCCGCGATGTTGGCGAAGACCTCCGGGCCGCCGATGCGCTCCACGAGGTATTCCAGCCACATCAGATCCGGCCACCTGGACTGGCCGCCGAGTGAGAACGGGGCAATGCCGGCATCCTTGAATTTCGGCACCAGTGCCATCAGCTCATCCCACGTCTTGGGAGGTTCGGCGCCGACCTTGGCGAATACATCCTTGTTGAAGTACAGCACCACGGGCTGAACGTTGTTGTTGGGCAGGGCGTACGTTTTGCCGTCGATCACGCCGTTCTTCAGTACCGCCGGAAGGTAGCGGTCCTTGACGGCGGGGTTGTCCTTTAGGAACCCGGAGAGGTCATCCACCTGTCCGGCGTCCACGTAGGACTTCAGCACGCCGCCGCCCCAGCCGTAGATGAAGGTCGGGCCCTGGCCGGCACCGACGGCGGTGCGGACTTTGGTCTTGTAGGCGTCATTCGCGAAGAAATCCAGCTTGATGGTCGAATCCGGGTGCGCGGAGTTCCAGTCCGTGATGGACTTCTGCAAAACCGGCTGGTTTCCGCCGGTCAGGCCCCACATTGAGGCCGAGTCGGCATTTGCGGCGCTGCCGGCCGGACCGCTGGAACCGCAGGCGGCTAGGCTGATCGAAACTGCGGCGGCCGAGACGGCCAGCGCGGCACTGCGGAACGTACGAGTTTTCATCTGGGATTCCATTCGTCCTCCGGGTTCTTCATTGATGGCCCGGTTGTGAGGGCGGCAGACGCGCTTCCAAAAGGAAGCGTGCTGCCGTTACTGGGGGAAAAGCTGATTTCCGAAAAGTTTCGTAAAAGTTTGCGACTTCTGAAACTAAGGTAGTGGTGACAACGGTCACAGTCAATAGGGATCGCGAAAGACATCGTGCTGCGAGCAGCGGGGGCTTGACGCCTGCGGCAAATAACGCGAGACTTTTGGTATCGAAATATTTCGAAAGTACAGGAGTCCACGTGTCAATAGTCCAGGGTCACGGCAAGCCAACGCTTGCCGCCGTCGCCCGGGAGGCCGGCGTCTCCTCCCCCACTGTCTCCAAGGTCATCAATGGGCGGGAGGATGTTGCCGAGAGCACCCGCATCAAGGTCCTGGCGGCACTTGAAGAACTGGGCTACCAATCCCCGCAGCAGCGCAAGCATGCCGGGGGCCGGACGGCAATCGTGGAAGTGGTGTTCGACTCGCTGCACTCCGCCTACGCCGTCGAGGTCCTTAATGGAGTGCTGGAGCAGGGCGCCTCGGTTGACGTCGAGATCCTGGTTGATGTGACAGGGCACGCACCCGCCATGACACTCAGCCCGGAGCGGCGTGCCCAGCGCATCTTGGATGACGGCCGGCTCGGTCTGATCGTGGTGACCTCCGGCTTCAGCACGGCCCAGTTGAGTGCCTTCCGCCGCAGGCATATTCCCGTGGTGGTGATCGATCCGCTCAACCCGCCGCCGCCGGAGGTTGTCAGCGTGGGTGCCACCAACTGGGCGGGCGGGAAGGAAGCTACGGAACACCTACTCGGCCTCGGCCACCGGCGGATCGCGTTCATTGGCGGACCGGAATCGGCGGAATGCAATCAGGCGCGTCTCCATGGCTACATGGCGGCACTCATGGCCGACGGTGTCCAGGTGCGGCCCGACTACATCCTGCTGGACAAGTTCCGCCCGGAACACGGAATTCGCGGCCTCCAGATTCTTATGGCCCTGCACGAGCCGCCGACGGCCATATTCGCGGGAAGTGACAGCATCGGGCTCGGCGTCCTGGCCGAAGCCCGGAGGCACGGGCTGCGGATCCCCGAAGACTTGAGCCTGGTTGGCTTCGATGGCACGTACCAGGCGGAGCAGTCCATCCCTGCCTTGACCACGGTGACGCAGCCACTGCAGGAGATGGGCCGCGCCGCCCTGCGCGCAGTCCTCCGGCAGGCCAACGGCGAGGAGCTCGATTCGCGCCGCGTGGAACTCGCCACCCACCTTGTGGTCCGGGAATCGACGGCGCCTCCGGCCACGGGCGACCCGGAACCGGGAGCGCCGCGGCAGTAGTCCCCGCCGCATTCGAGGCCGGCTCGACAGCAGCCAGGATTCCCGGAAACGCGGAGCAGATCCCGTGACCTGAGACAAGCGACGGAGTTCCGGCCAGCAGGGGTTCAGTCACCGGGGTCAATGTGGCGGCTCGCCCTCAGGTAGTTCTGCCCAATGTCAGGCTGGAAGTCCGGGGCCGGTGCGGCGTCCACCGCGACGGGCCAGGCCGGGCGGTTGCCGCCGAGCGCCCAGGCTGCCTGCACGGCAGCGCCCCGGGCGACGTACTCCCCGGGGCGGGGGATCACGACCGGCAGGTCGAAGACCTGGGCCGCGACGGCCTGCACCGCCGGGTTCTGCACGGCGCCGCCGATCAGGAGGAGACGGGTTGCGGCGCCCCCTTGCCCGCGCAGGGCATCCAGTCCGCCGGACAGTCCGCACAGCATGCCTTCGATGGCGGCCCGGGCAAGGTTGCTCCGGGTGCTGGAGGCGATGCTGAGTCCATGGAGGCTCGCTTTGGCGTGCGGCAGGTTGGGCGTGCGCTCACCTTCGAAGTACGGCACCAGCACCACTCCCCCGGCACCTGGTTCGGCTTCGAGGGCAAGACGCGACAGTTCGTCGAAATCCACGCCCAGGATGTCTGCCACCGAGCTGAGCACCCGCGCCGCGTTCAAGGTTACGGCGATGGGCAGGTACTCGCCGCTGGCGTCCGCGAAACCTGCCACCGTTCCGCTGGGATCGGCGACGGCCTGGGAGGCCACCGAGAATACCGTGCCGCTGGTGCCCACCGACACCACGACGTCTCCGGGCTCCGCGCCCAGTCCCAGGGCGGCGGCCGCGTTGTCCCCGGCGCCGGCGCCGAGCAGGATCCGGTGCCCTGACGCCACCGTGCCAGAGCCAGCAGCGCCGGCCAGTTCCGCCGTGCCGGGTCCGAAGCAGTTTGGGTGGATCGCTCCGGGGGTGTCGCCGGGGCCGAGAACCCGCGGCAGAACCACGGTTCCGGCTTCTCCTGGCCCGGCGTTCCCGGTGGCTTCCCTGGCGTCCCGGCCGAAGGCAGCCTTGAACAGTCCAAGGTCGTACTCACCGGCCGAGGGGCTCCAGTAGCCGGTTCCGCTGGCGTCCGAGCGGTCCGTGGTGAGCTGTTCCAGGTCCGGGCCCAGCGGGCTGGAGGATGCCGGGCCGTAGCCGCGGAGCCGCCACGTCAGCCAGTCGTGCGGCAGCGCGACAGCCGCCACCCGGTCCGCCAGTTCCGGCTCGTGGTCCCGGACCCAGCGGACCTTCGTAATGGTGAAGGAGGCCACCGGGACCAGCCCGGTCCGTCGGACAAAGTCCTCCGCGCCCACTTCGTCTGTGAGTGCGGCCGCGGCCCCGGCCGAGCGGGTGTCATTCCACAGCAGGGCCGGCCGCACCACCTCACCGGCGTGATCCAGCAGCACCATGCCGTGCTGCTGGCCCGCCACCGACAGCGAACTGACGTCCGCCAGCCCGCCGGCGTCGTCGAACGCTGCGGACAAAGCCCGCCACCAGTGGTCCGGGTGCACTTCCGTGCCGTCCGGGTGGGCCGCGCGGCCCTCGCGGACCAGGGTGCCGCTGCCGGCGTCGAGGACCACCACCTTGCAGCTTTGGGTGGAGGAGTCGACGCCGGCAACAAGGGTCATGGGAGCAGCCGCCACGGGATCAGCGGGCGCCGAGCAGGTGCTCGATGAACAGCTGCTGCAGCTTCACGAAGCCGAAGCCCTTGCCGCCGAAGTAGGCGTCGGCGTCGAAGTCCTCGTAGGAGGCGCGGTCCGCGCGGAGCTGTTCGTAGCCCTCGCCCGGGTTGAGTGTGGGCTCGTTGATTTCTGCGACGCGCGAGGCCTGCAGCGCCGCCTGGACCTCGGGGTCGGCGCGGAAGGCCTTGGCGCGTTCCTTGAGCAGCAGGTAGGTCTGCATGTTGGCGGCCGCGGAGTCCCACACGCCGTCGATGTCCTCGGTGCGGCTGGGCTTGTAGTCGAAGTGGCGCGGACCGTTGTAGGCGGGGCCGCCGTCGGGGCCGCCGTTTTCGAGCAGGTCCACTAGGGAGAACGCGTTCTGCAAATCGCCGTGGCCGAACACCAGGTCCTGGTCGAACTTGATGCTGCGCTGGCCGTTGAGGTCGATGTGGAAGAGCTTGCCCTGGTAGAGCGCCTGGGCGATCCCGTGGGTGAAGTTCAGGCCGGCCATCTGCTCGTGCCCGGTTTCGGGGTTGATGCCCACCAGTTCGGGGCGCTCGAGCGTTTCGATGAACGCCAAGGCGTGGCCCAGGGTGGGGAGGAGGATGTCGCCGCGGGGTTCGTTGGGCTTGGGCTCGATGGCGAACCGGATGTTGTAGCCCTTGTCCGTGACGTAGTCGCCCAGCAGGTTCACGGCCTCGCGGTAGCGTTCCAGGGCGCCGCGGATGTCCTTGGCGGCGTCGTATTCGCTGCCTTCGCGCCCGCCCCACATGACGAAGGTTTCGGCACCGAGCTCGGCGGCGAGGTCGATGTTGTCCAGCACCTTGCGCAGGGCGAAGCGCCGGACGCCGCGGTCGTTGCTGGTGAAGCCGCCGTCTTTGAAGACGGGGTGGCTGAACAGGTTGGTGGTGACCATCGGGACGATCATCCCGGTGGACTTCAGCGCGCCCGTCAGCCGGTCGATTTCGCGCTGGCGGTCAGCGGCGGAGCAGCCGAAGGGAAAGAGGTCGTTGTCGTGGAAGGTGATGCCGTAGGCGCCGAGGTCGCTGAGCCTGTTGACGGCCTCAACCGTGTCCAGCGGCGGGCGGGTGGCGGAACCGAACTGGTCCTGGGCCTCCCAGCCCACCGTCCAGAGGCCGAAGGAAAACTTGTCATCACGGGTGGGCTGAATCGTCATTGAATGCTCCGAGGGGTAGATGTGACTGTTTGCGGGCTCAGAATGAATTGTTCTAGAGACAAACATATTATAGATTTCTGTGGTGTCAACCACATGCTTGTCGTTAGATTCGAACTGATCCGCTGTACTGTAGCGGTTCTTAGGGGCACGTGTTATGTTGTGATTAACAGCAAATTGACAGCAAGTACGGCAGCCATCGAGGCAGCCGACAACGCAGCCCATCCACAACCGATACGCAAAGAGGCCCCGGAGTGAAGGATTCAACCGTGATCGATCAGATGGTGACCGGGCGCAACTGGGCGGGGAACTACTGCTACCGGGCCCCGCGGATAGCCAATCCGGCCAGCGTGGCGGAACTTCAGGAATTGGTCGCCGGCGCCGGGAAAATCCGCGCGCTGGGGTCCCGTCACTCCTTCAACGACATCGCCGACACCTCAGGGACCCTGGTGGTGCTGGATGGGCTCGACGCCGGCATCAGCATCGACGAGCAGGACATGACCGTTACCGTCGGCGGCGGCACGCGCTACGGGACGCTCGCGGCCGAGCTCCAGCACCACGGCTTCGCCCTCCACAACCTCGCCTCGTTGCCGCACATCTCGGTGGCGGGAGCTGTTGCCACCGCCACGCATGGCTCCGGCGATGGCAATGGCAATCTCGCCACGGCTGTGGCGGCGCTTGAGCTGATCACCGCCGATGGCACCGTGCTCACGGCCCGCCGCGGCGACGCAGACTTTGCCGGCATGGTGGTGGGGCTTGGGGCCCTGGGCATCGTGAGCCGCCTGACCCTGGACATCGAGCCCAGCTTCGAGATTGCGCAGAGTGTCTTTGAAGACTTGGACTGGGAACAGGTCTTGGCGAGCTTCGACGACGTCACGTCCTCGGCTTACAGCGTGAGCCTGTTCACCGACTGGAGCGGGGGCACCGTGGGCCAGGCGTGGCTCAAGAACCGCACAGACCAGGCGGCGCTACCCGCCGGATTGCCGGAATTTTTCGCCGGCACCCCGGCCTCCCAGGCGCGGCACCCGCTGCCCGGGGTGACGGGAAGCAACTGCACCCAGCAGCTCGGCGTTCCCGGTCCGTGGTCCGACAGGCTCGCCCACTTCAGGATGGAGTTCACGCCCAGCAAGGGCGACGAGCTGCAGAGCGAATACCTGATCCCCCGGGAGCATGCCGTGGCGGCCATCCGCACTATGCGGAGACTCTCCGACGTCGTCACTCCCCTGCTCCTGGTAGGGGAAATCCGCACCATCGCGGCAGACGATCTGTGGCTCAGCCCAAACTACGGCCGGGACGGGATCGGCCTGCACTTCACCTGGCGCCAGGACGAGCCCGCGGTCGCGGCCATCCTGCCGCTCCTTGAAGCGGAGCTGGCCCCGTTCGCCGCCCGGCCGCATTGGGGCAAACTGTTCCACGCCGGGGCCGCCGGCCTCGCCCCGCTGTACCCCCGTTTTGCAGACTTCACCGCCCTGGCCGGCCGGCTGGATCCGGCCGGAAAGTTCCGCAACGCGTTCCTGGACCGCACCGTGTTCGGCCGCTGATAGTCTCACGATGATGCCTCCACGTACCCATGCTTCCGCGTCTGTGAGCGAGCCGGATCCGTCGCGCCGGAACAATCTGTCGCTGCTGACCTCCCTCGTCCATCACCGTGGCGTCCTCAGCCGCGCCCAGCTGACCCGGCACACGGGGCTTAACCGCTCCACGGTCGGGACGCTGATCGGTCAGCTCGTCTCCCTGGGCGTGGTCTATGAAACGGCGCCCGCCGGCGAGGGTCAGGTGGGCAGGCCCAGCCCGGAGGTCCATCCAAGCCCTTCGGTTGCGGCGCTGGCCGTCAATCCGGAAATCGACGCTGTGACCATCGGCCTGGTCAGCCTCGGCGGGAAGGTGCAAAAGAAAATCCGCTTCGAAACCGAACGGATACCGAGCGCCCGGGAAGCGGTGAACATCGCCTCGGCTGTGATCGCCGGAATGCGCTCCGAACTGGATGCTTCATACCGGATCACCGGCATCGGTGTGGCCGTGCCCGGGCTGGTCAACCGCGACGACGGCGTCGTGCGGCTTGCACCGCACCTGGGCTGGCGCAATGAGCCGGTCGCCCGGATGCTGAGCGAGGCCACCGGCTACCCGTGCCAAGCCGCCAACGACGCCTCCCTGGGCGCCGAAGCCGAGCTGATTTTCGGGGCGGGCGCCGGGCAGGAAAACCTCATCTACCTCAACGGCGGCGCGAGCGGCATTGGCGGCGGGATCATCGCCGACGGACAACTGCTCCGGGGGGCCTCTGGCTATGCCGGGGAACTCGGCCACACCTTCGTCCGCACGGGAGGCAAGACCTGTCATTGCGGTGCCACGGGCTGCCTGGAAACCGAAGTCTCCCAGTCCCGCCTCCTTGAATTGGCTGGCTTGACCCGCGGAGACACCGCGGACCTCGAAAAAGCCCTCGCGGACAGCAGCAGTCCTGAGGTGAACGACGAAGTCAACCGCCAGCTTCTCTATCTGGGCCTAGCCCTGCGCAATGCCGTGAACATTTTTAACCCCGAGGCAATCGTGCTGGACGGGTTCCTGGGGACGCTGCATGCGCTCGCGCCGACGTCGTTGAACGGCACGCTGCTGTCCCAGGCAATGGACGGTCCCGCGGGCCAGGTCAAAATCTACCGGGCGGCGCTGGGTTCCGATCTGATGATGATCGGGGCTGCAGAGCTGGCCTTCACCCAGTTCCTGGCGGATCCCGCGGGTCTCGGCACCGCCACCGGCGCCGTGCCCGCACCCGCCTCACAGACAGGCTGACCGTGCAGAACAAGACGATGCAGAACAAGTCCATGTCACCGATGGGTGAGCAATACGAGCTGCAGGCCGCTCTGGGAGGCCGGCGCCAACGAGCCGTCGTGACGGAAATCGCTGCCAGCCTGCGGGCTCTCGAAATCGACGGCGTCGCCCTCCTGCAGTATTACCCCGCCTGGTCCGCACCGCCGTCGTGCGCTGGCTGGATCCTGGTGCCCTGGCCCAACAGGGTGGCTGGCGGGAAGTGGACCTACGACGGCGTTCCGCAGCAGCTGGAGATCACCGAACCCGGCAACGGCAACGCCCTGCACGGGCTGCTGTCCGGCGCCGCGTACAGCGTTGCGCACCGGACGGAGGACAGCATCACGCTGGCGGCCGGTGTTACCCCCGCACCGGGCTACCCCTTTGAACTCGAGACGGCGGTCCGCTACCAACTCACGGCGGACGGTCTTCTTGTCAGCCACAGCCTGACGAACACCGGCAGCCGGGCCGCCCCGGTCGCCGTCGGGGCGCACCCCTTCCTCAAGCTGGGGACTGTGCCGACGGAGGACCTGACGCTGTTCATCAACGCCGACACCCACATCGAGGTCGACGAACGGCTGAACCCGACCGGCGCCACCGCCGCCGTCAGCGGGACCCGGCACGATTTCCGGGCGGGGCAGCGCGTGGGCGACGTCGCCCTCGACGACGCGTGGAGCGACGTCCGCCGGGAATCGGATGGCAGCTCGCTCCACTATCTGGAGGCCCCGGACGGCAGCCGGGTGCAATTGTTCATGGATGCCTCCTTTGGCTATGTCCAGGCGTTCACCACAAGTGTCTTTCCCACCGACGGCGGCCTCGTCACAGCGGTGGCGGTGGAACCGATGACGGCCCCGGCCGATGCCTTGAACAGCGGTGAGGGGCTGCGCTGGTTGGCGCCCGGCGAGACGTGGCACCTCAGCTGGGGCATCCGCTACCAGCTGCCCTGATAAGCCCGCGACTTCGCCGGAACCCTGCGGTCTCGCCGGAACGTTCCGGCGAACCGGCAGGATTCCGGCGAATTCGGACGGGGGGGCGCGTGCCGCTAGCCGCGTCTCCGGGCGCGGGCCGGCGCGTCCTTCCCGAACCAGGCGCTGACCAGCAGCCACACGGACCACACCAGGATCAAGACAATCCCGGCCAGGATGGGAATGGCGTTCGCCGGGGAGAAGCCTTCGGCTCCGACAACCCAGCCCTGGGCTACATACGCCAGCCCGGAAAGCGCCATGAGATAGCCGATCAGCCCGGAGACGCGGTGTGCCCCGACAACCACGGCACCGGTCAGGAGCAGGGCCGCGCCCAGCACGAAGCTCTGGTAACTGCGCACACCCCACTCGAGCCACCGGATGCCCTCGGCGGTCGCAAACCGGGCGGTTTTCTCCGGTTCCGCGGCGGCAGCCCAGGCGTCCACTGCGTGCTTGAGGGCAACGCCGTCGACAGCCTGGAGCGAGGCATACAGGGCCAGCGCGGCGACCGCCGCCACAACGCCGAACCGTGCCGCCCAGGCCATGACCCCCTCCGGCGCTTTCAGGACCACCAGCAGGACCAGCAGCCCTGAGATGAGAAGCGCCATGCCAGCGAACTGGCCCAGGTGGACCGCTGTCCAGATGCCGCTGCGGGCGTACTCCGCGAACGTGGCCGGGTGGTCGTTCGCGCTGGCAGTGTCGGCGTGGAACAGTCCAGCAATCACCGACACCGCGAAGCCGGCAAACGCCAGCGTGGCGGCAAGGCGCAAAGGTGCGCGCAGTCCTGAATGCTGGTCCGGTCCAGCTGACGCGGCTTGCCGCGGGGTGTTGCTGTCCTGCGTTCCGGACATCCTCATGTGCGCCGCCCGCCTCGTGCCGTGCGCGCGGGCGAAATACCCGCGCCTGCTTTGCTTGCCATATAAACGCGCAGGCTACGCCGATTGCGCGGGCGAAGCCACGGACTTTGGACCTTGGACGGGCACATTGCGGACGCTCCCGAGTCCCGACGCGCCCCCCGTGCACGAATTCGCCGGAGAACTGCGGGTTCGCGGGAACTTTCCGGCGTACTGGCAGGCTTCCGGCGAATTCAACTTTGCCCGGCCACAGCTGCCGGCCACGGCACCGCCGACGATCTGAGCACCGTGCGCCCGTCAGTGGCCAAGCTGGGCAGCGAAGCGCGCAATGGCGTCTTCCGGCGTTGGAGCGGGACCGAAGACTTCTGTCTGGCGGCTCGTGTTGGCCACGTACCGGCCGGTGCCAAACCAGGCCGCCATGGCTCCCATGTCCCTCATACGCGAGCCGGACTTTCCTGAGATCTTGCCTATCCTGAGGAGCAGTCCGGTGGGAAGGGAGAGCACCCCAATTTTCTTGTTTGCCAGCCGTGACGCCAGTTCAGCGCCTTCCTGCATACTGATGGGGCGCGTCCAGCCGATATCGATGCGTTCCCCGTCGGCGATGTCCGCGTCGACGGCTTCGGCGAGGTAGGTCGCGAGGTCGCTGGTCAAGACGAACGTCAGGGGGACGCTCTTGGAGCCGAGCCAGATGATGCGGCCCTTCTCGAACGGGTCACCACCAAGCCGGGCAATCTGGTCGAAAAATGCTCCGGGGCGCAACGCGACGAACGGGACACCGAGTTCTTCGAGCTTGTCCTCGGTGAGCTTCTTGCGCCAGAAATGCGGCACGCCGGGTGTCTGGTCACTCGTGAGGATGCTGGTGAGCACAAAGCGCGGCACCCCGGCCTTGCTCGCGGCGATGGCAAGATTGGCGTTGCCACGGGTGTCGATCTCGTCGGCGTTCTTGTTCTTCCCGGTGTAGCCGGCCGCCGTCGTGATTACCGCCGCGGTGCCGGTCATGGCGATGACGAGGGAATCGAGGTCGAGCATATCGCCGCGGGCTATCTCGACGTCCTTGGCTTCGAGTTTGGCCGCGTCCGAGGTCGGGCGCACAAGGGCGCGCACCTTCTTGCCACGGGCAAGGAGCCGGTCGACCACCTGGCCGCCGAGCCATCCCGTTGCACCAACCACCAGGACAGGTTCCTGTTCAGACATTGTTTGCTCCTAGATTGACAGTTTCCCCTGAGCTGCGCCTAGCCAGCCCCGTTCCAGAGCCGCCGCCACCAGGACCGCGTGGGTTCCGGCTCCGGCGGGGCTATGGCGGCCGCGGCAGCCCGGCGCCCCCGCCAGCGCTCCAGTTCGACGTCGACATCACGCGTCTTGGTGATCACGGGCGGGCCACCCTGGAGCTGCCGCCGGGCATCGATGATTCTGGCGTTGAAGTCCTCCACGATCTCGCGGACCTGCTTTTCGCTGAACTGAGCATCGAGACGGGCATCGAGCTCGGCGTCCTCGGTGCGGAGCAGGATCGCCTTCGGGCCCAGGCCGGCGATGTTCTCCCGCTGGATCAGGCCCTTGACCCACCAGTCGGGGTCATACGCCTCGCCCAGGCCGGGAATGGGTTTGCCGGCGTACTTGAGGTTGTCGAACTTGCCCTGCGCCATGGCGTCCCGGATCAGGTACTCGGCCTTCGCGGCGTCGTCGATCTTTGCGCGCTTTTGCCGGAGCTCTTCCTCGGCGGCGTTGAGTGCGTCGTTCTCCTGGGCGGTGCTGCCCGACGCCCGCACCGCCCGGAGTTCCGCGGCACGCTCCACCCGGCGCCGGAATGCGCTGCCGGAACCGTCTACCCCGCTGCTCATCAGCCACCACCGTCCTCACCTGCCGGAATCGCGGATCTGCTTTCCAGTATGCGGAACAGCCGGGCGGTGGCAAAAGGTCCGTTCGGCGGTATCGCCCCGGGGGGCCGGGCCCGGCCGGGCCGCACGCCCCCGCCGCGGCGGGATCCTTACACGCCCGTAACCCGGTGTTAACCCAGCCGTGCGAAGCTGGGGACTTCTGGTAAAACTAAGCACCCTTCCCATCCCCTCTGCACCGCAGATCTCAAGGAGTTGCAGCCGTGAACAGCCAAAACCGCAGCGTGTCCGGAAACTCCCAACAAACAAGCGTCGAGCAAGCGCCACAGGAACAGAGCAGCACGCACGTCACGCATGTCCGCGAAGACGTGGCCATGGCGGGCCGGTGCGCCAACGTCCACCTGCCCACCGGTCGCACCTGCACGCTGCCCGTGCGCCACCCGGGCTCGTGCAACTTCGTTGGGCCCCAGGACGCGGAGGACGTCGCAGTCCACTAGACGCAGTCGGCTGGACCACAATCACTAGAACACAGGCCCTGGATCAGAAACCCGGCGCCAACGCAGGTTTGCGCAAGGATTACGGCGGACCCAGCCGCGGCGTCGCTGCGGGGGCGTTGAGGGTCACGAGACGGTGGCCGCCTCAGGCCCCTTCGAGGCAGAGGATGAAGCCGGGAAACACGTGCCGGCCGGGGCGTCCGCCCGCCTCGTCGATGGCGCGGCGGATTTCCTGGAGCTGCCCGACGGTCATCTGCAGCGGTGGTTCGTCGGGCTGGTAAGTGGTGAGGACCGGATAGTCGACGCCGGGTTCCCGCGACATTTCGATGTGGCAGCCCAGGACGTGGGTGACGGGGTGAGTGCTGCAGAACCCGATCAGCCGGTCGATGGTGCGGACAAACGCGGGCCAGTCGTGGATGTAGAGCCGGCCCGGGTAGACCGTGTCTCCGGTGAGGAGGAACCCGGTGTGGGGATCGTAGAAGGTGATCGCCGCGTTGTGGTGCCCCGGGCTGGGCCAGCACTGCAGGACGCGCCCGCCCAAATCCACCTGAGCCGGCAAACCGGCGTCGCCGCCAAACCCGCCAAACCCGTCGTCGCCGTTGGCAGTAACGGAAGCGCCGGCGTCGCCGGAAGCGCCGGCGTTACCGGAAGCGCCGGCGTCGCCGGAAGCGCCGGCGTTACCGGAAGCGCCGGCGTCGCCGGAACGGCCGGAAGCGCCGGCGAATCCGAAGAATTCCCACGCGCTGTCCCGGTCCGCGTCCACCACAACGGTGCCGGGGCGGCCGGCGAACTGGGCGTCCCCCGCAACATGGTCCCCGTGCGGATGGGTATGCAGGACAAGGAGTTGGTAGCTGGGGCGGGGATGCGCGGCAAGCCAGGCGTCCACGAGGCCGTCGACCACGCGGCGCAGCGGCAAGAAGCCCGGGGACGCCGTGGCGCCCGTATCGATGAGCACCGCCCGGGCGTTGCCGAACAGCAGGAACATGAACGGCGCTTCATAGTTGACCGCCATGTTCTGGCGCAGGATGAACGTGTGCTCGTCGCAGGCATGGACCTGGATGTCCGGGTCGGTGTTGTGCTTCGCGGATTCTGACCCGTGGATCCAGGAAACGTCCAGATCACCGGCACGGGGTTGGCCTGCGGTGAAGTCGATCAGGTCCGGGGGCGTCTCCATGCGTTCTCCTGTGCGTCGGCGCTGGTGGCGGGGTGCGGCGGCCGCCAGGTCCGCAATGACGCACCAACACTCCATGATGACCGGTTCCGACGGCGCCGGCGACACCCACACGCCGCGGATGGGCAGTTCGCGGCCGGTGCTTACACCGCGACGCTCTGGGCGTCGGCGTCCGGATCGGGAACGGCGGTGTTCGACTTCCGGGTCAGCGGAATGCGGACATCGCGCCTCGGCCCGGCCGGCCACCTCGCGAGAATCCCGGTCGTGGATGCGCCGGGTGGCAGACTAACGCTTCGCGCGGGTCGCAGGAAGGGCCAATAGGCTTTTTCCCAAGCTATTCCCAATGTGCCGTGATTACGTTGTATGGATAACCGGGATTCGGCTCTCGTCTGCCTTTCAAAGGAGCATTGGCGATGGAAAAGGATAGGTCTCACGACGTTGTAGATCTGGGAATGGCACTTCTCACTACGTTTGTTCACAATGACGCACAGGGATACACCGCGATGACCAAGGACCTTCCCGGGGGTGATTCCGAAGCTATTGCCGGGCTCGGCAGGGTAGGCGAACTGCTGGTCGGCATAATCGCCGAGATGCTGGGGGCGTCCAAGGAAGAATCTGTGCACCGGATTGCTGCGGCCCTTGCTGGTGCTGACTGAATCCGTGGGCCGTTGCCCGGATCCTCGCTGATCCCCTGATCTTCTCCGGACTCCACGACATGCGTCGCGGTCTGTTGGCGCCGGTACTCGTCACCGTTGGGGGCCAGTGCCCCGCCCATTTCGTCCGCGTGGCGGCCAAGAACGGGACATCACGGCGCTGGAGGAGCTGGGCCAGGTGGCATCGGTGCCGGGCGGCGTCCGGCTCGCGGATTGGACCAGCCAGGAGCCGCCGCGGGAGCGGGAATTCCGTGCCCAGCTGGAGCTGCCGCGCAAGCAGGCCATCGCGGAGCTCGCGGCACAGTTCGTGGAAGATGACATGGTGGTGTTCCTCGACGCCGGAACCACCTGCCAGTCCGTGGTGCCGCATCTCGCCGGCCGCAAGAACATCACGGTGGTCACCAACGACTTCTATGTGGTGACCAGCCTCTTCGCCTACTCGCAGGTGGAGACCATCCACACCGGCGGCGTGGTGGACCCGGCCAGCGCCTCGAGCTGCGGCCAGATCGCAGCGGACGCGGTCAAGGGCATCAACATTGACCTCTTCTTCCTCAGCACCGGCACGTGGAACATGTCCCGCGGTGTGACCACGCCCTCGATGGACAAGGTGGAGATCAAGCTCGCCGCCTTGGAGGCGTCGTCGTCGTGCTTCCTGCTGGCGGACAGCACCAAGTTCGGCACGGTCCCGAAGTTCCGGGTGGCTCCACTCGGCAAGCTGGATGCCGTGGTCACCGACAGCCAGCTCCCGTTAGAAAGGGACTGCCCCGGCTTTTGTTGACTCGGGGTCTTAGGCCGCTGTGAGCGCGGTCCGGTTGATTGTTTCATATTCGATGGGCGTGAGTTTTCCCAGCCGTCTTTGCCGTCGCCGGCGGTGGTAGGTCCTTTCGATCCAGGTCGTGATTG
>NZ_JBFTOC010000023.1:0-55673 GCF_056397785.1 Arthrobacter sp. 05L421 | reverse complement strand
CACCAGGGCGCGGGGATGGTGCAGCCGGGGAAGGCGCAGCCCCGGTCCCGGGCGGTGAGGGCCTTGCGGATGTGCGGCGGGAAGACCCGGGAGGCCCGGCCGATGTCCAGGACCTGGCCCCCGCCGCCGAGGAGGACCGGGATGATGTCAGCGTCGCAGGCCAGCTTCCGGATGGTGGAGGCGGTGACGGGCCCGGTGAACAGCAGCGACCCGGTGCCAGCCAGACTTGGTGAGTGGCGGAAGCCTGCGGGGGCGGTCTCCGGCGCGCCGGCGCTGTCCTGGAGCCGGGTGAGCAGGTCGCGGTAGTCGATCGTGGCCATGACCTGCGGGCGGAGCCCGCCGGCAGCGGGCAGCGTTCCGGCCGCGAGTGCGGCCTTGCACGCGCCGACCAGGCCGTCGAGCAGCTTCTGCGGCCGGGAGCGGAGATCCAGGGCCGGCAGCGCGGGATCCTCTTGAGCCGCCGCGGGCTGATTGCCGGGGCCCGGCAGGTCCTCCGGTGCTGGGCCGGCAGGCGAACCAGCCCCCGCCGGATCGGCGTCGGCGGCACCGGATACACAGGCCGAGACCCGGGCGGCAGCGGCACTGACCGAACCCTGAACGGCGCCTGCAGCCCACTCGTTTCCGGCGCCGGAACCCGCACCGGCTGTGGCGGTGTCTGCGGGCCACCCAACACCGGAGGCTGTGTCTGCGTCCCAGCCGTCGCTGACGGCAGAACCGGTGGCAGTGGCTGTGGCAGTATCCATCGCCGCGGGCCCGCCGCCCGTTCCGGCCGGGGAGGTTCCGCCGTTGCCGGTGCGGGGGTTGGTGGCGGTGTTCATGACGGTGAGGAGGTGTTCGAACTGTTCGGTGGTCGCGTAGATCTCGAGGTGGTGCAGGCCGTGGCGGCGGCGGCGGATGAAGGCGCCCTGGAGTTGGCGGAGCAGTTCCTCGGAGGGGTCGGTGCCGTCCTGGTCCAGCGCGTCGGCCCAGCTGCGGGTGACGCGGACGAGGAAGTCGGCGTCGTTCTCGGCGGCCGTGGGGGTCAGGGCGTGTTCCATCCGGGCCGCGGCGTCCGGGTCGCAGAGCGGCCGGACCCGCTCGAGTGCGACGGCGATGACGGTCGCGGCCCGGGACGCGACCTCGCCGGCCGCGACGGCCGCGGCGAGCTCCCGGTGCACGGGCGGCACGGGCCGGCCGGCGAGTCCCTCCCGGGGCAGCAGGGACTCGGCGAGGGAGAGCCGGCGCCGTGCCTCCGCGGCGCCGATCCGCAGCCGCGTCCGCAGGAACTCCGCGGTGTTCCGGTACCCGTCATCCAGAACCGACGCCGGCACGATTGACGCTTCGGACGCGGACACGGCCGACGCATCAGCCGCCGCCGTCGACCCGGACGCACCGACCGCAGCCGCGGCCACGGACGCAGTCACACCCGTCGAGACGGATGACGCGTCAGGCGCGGTCGCCGCCGCGGCCGCCGCGGTGGTGCCGGCAGGCCCGGCGGCTCCGGATCCGCCGGTCTGCCAGCCGGCGCGGCTCTCGCGCCAGCCAGTGGTCCACGAGGTGGCCGCCCCCGCGCCAGCCGCGCCGGTGCTAGCGGACTGCTTCCGGGTCCGGTCCACGGCGGCTGCCGCAACCAGCTGCAGATACTCCATGGTGCGTGAGACTTCCTCGATCCGTCCGGCGAAGTCCGACGCGGTCCGGAATCCCCACGATCCCGCGTCCTCCACCGCCGTCGCGCTCACCGCCTGCAGCGCAGCCAGCGCGGCAGCAACCCCGTCCATGCCAGCAGCCGCGTCCACACCGGGTTGCCGGACCTGGGCTGCGCCCCGGTCCGTGTCCTCGCAAGCAATGAAATCCCTGACGGCTTCCATGACTTGAATCTACTGAAGGGGTCCGACAATTTAGCGAGCACCGTGCGCTGACGCCGCGGCGCCAGCCGGGTCGGCGAGCGTCAGACCGCTTCACGTCTTGCGGTTCAGGACCCGTGGCCGGCCAAACTGGGTACGGACCCCCGGCGAAAACAGCACGGACTCGGGTGGTCCGGCGACCTGGATGCCGGCCGCGCGGACGAGCTCGTCCTCCAGCAGGGTCAGCCGCGCCTGATACAGCGGCCACGCGGAATGCGTGTTGGGAATGTAAAGCGTCCTGCCCCTGAACCTGGAATGCAGACCGAAGCGGGCCGTGAGGTGGATCGACAGGGGATCCACGGCTGGGGCGTCGAGTTCCGGGACGACCGCGAAGTCGCTCCGGGCGCCGCCACGGAAACGGCGTACGGAATACCCAGCGGTTCCGCCGGACCCTGCGGCTCCAGTGAACCCGCCGGCACCGACTCCGGCGGTCCCAGCAAACGTCCCGGTCCCAAGGGATCCGGCGGTTTCAGCAAACCTCCCGGTCCCGAGGGATCCGGCGGTTTCAGCAAACATTCCGGTCCCGACGGACCCGGCGGTCCCAGCAAACCTCCCGGTCCCAGGGGACCCTGCGGTCCCGCCGGACCCTCCGGACCCGAAGGCCCCATCCGCTCCAGCCGAAGAGGCGCCGGCCGTGCCCCGACTGGAACCCAACGAATCGGCACCCAAGAAGCTCGCCCGCGACCACACATAGGGAATCCCGGCCGCCCGCGCGGCCAGCACCACCGCCAAGCGTGAAGCATCCAGCGTGCGGAAAACTACACCCCGGGTGCCGTCCGGCTCCTGGGAGTAGAGGCGCACGTTGATCTCGTTGAAGCTTCCGAAGTAGGGGACGCCGGGACCGCGCCCCAGTCCCGCATGCTGCATGCGGAAGCCGATCAGCCCCACCCAGGCGGATCCGTCGAAGGTGTCCGGCGCGGCGCCCGGCGGCATGAACGACGCCGATACTGCCTCAGGGATGCGCCAGTGCAGGAAGACGGCGTCCATCCACCGCTGGTCCATGATGATCGGCGCCGGAAGCTCTGGCGCGTCCGGCCAGGTATCTACAGCCAATCGGATCAGCTCCCTTCCGTCGGCACGGGTCGGCATAGGTCGGCACAGGTGGGCATAAGCAGGCAACGGTCGGTATGGCGGGAATACTCGCGCCTCGGAGAATGGTCAGTTCAACGCCCGGGTGCCTTCCGGAAGCGCCCCGCCGGCCAGCAGCTCCGCCGTCGCGTCGGCCAATGCCGTCAGCGCCACGCGCTGGGTCCACGGTCCGTAGGAAATGCGGGCCACGCCCAGTTCCTGCAATTTGGCCGGGGCCAGGGATCCGGGCACATTGATGACTGAGACCTTGTTCCAGCCAATTCCTTCCACCAATGCGGTGACACTAGCCTTGTCCAACAGGCCAGGCACGAACACCGTGGCCGCACCGACATCGAGGAAGGCGCGGCCGCGCTCAATGGCGTCGGCCAGCACCGCGGCCGGGTCCCGGTCCTTGCCCTTCAAGAAGGCATCGGTGCGGGCGTTGAGGACGAATTCGATGCCCTCGGCCTTGCCAGCGCGTATTGCAGCGCTCATCTGCGCAACGGCATCGGCCAGGGGGCGCATCTGGTCCTCGATGTTGGCTCCGACGGCGCCGGCGCCAATCGCCTTGCGCACCGTCTCCCCGGGGTTCCCGTAGCCCGCTTCTAGATCGGCGCTGACGGGCAGCGACGTAGCGGTCACAATCACCCCGACGGCGGCGATCATCTCGTCCAGCGGGATTTTCTCGCCGTCTTCGTAGCCGCGGGACGCCGCGATGGAATGGCTGGCCGTGGCCAAGGCCTTGGTGCCCGGAACGTCGCCGACCACTTTCGCGGTGATCGCGTCCCAGACGTTGATGACTTGGAGGATCTCCGGGGCCTGGTGGAGGCGGAGCAGTTCGGTGGCTTTGGACGCAAGAGAACGCGCGTAGTCTGTCATGCCCCGAGCCTAGCCGGACGCCCCAACACCAGGAAGGTTCAGCCGGCCGCCGACTGTGCCGGGGCGCCTCCGCGCTGCGTCTGCCAGGGCCAGCGTCCGGTGATTTCCAGCTCGAGCGAGAAGCTCAGGAAAGTCCGGATCAGGACAATAATGGCCAGTACGCCGACGCCCTCAAAAGTCGGTGTGACGGCGACCGAACGGATGATGTCGGCCGCGACCAGCAGCTCGAGGCCGAGGAGAATGGAGCGGCCCAGCAGTTGCCGGTAGGAGCGGTAGACGGAGAGCGGTTCGGATTCCGAGGGCAGGCGCCTGGGCTGGAATCCCCGCAGCGCCATGGGGATGGACACGAGGGCGCCGATCACCATGACGGCCACGCCGGCGAAGTCCATGACGCGGCCGGCCGCCTCGATAATGTGCTGAAGATCCATGGTTCCCCTTGGAGAAAGTGGGCAGTGAGATTCAAAACCTTACGGGTGCCGGACGCCGACGCCGGCGAGCACGGCGCGGTAGCCTTCCCGGAAACTCGGGTACTGAAACTCGAATCCAGTGCTGCGGAGCAGCCCGTTGCTGGCTCGCTTATTTCCGCCCCGCGACGGCTCGCCGCCCGCCCTACCCGCCGTACCCGCCGACGCCGAGGCGCCGCCCGCCGCCGACCCGCCGCCTGCGCCAGCTGACTCCGACGCGGAACCGCCGCCCGTCGCGCCAACCGACTCCGACGCCGGCCTGGGGAGTCCCAGTTCCGCGGCCAGGAAGCCCAGCACTTCGCCCAGCTCGGCCGGTTCGTTGTCCACGCCCAGATAGACCGGCGCAGGAACCGCGTCCATGGTGCACAGATGGACGATAGCCGCGGCGGCGTCGTCGCGGTGAATCCGATTTGTGAAGCGCGACGCCGCCGGAATGACCGCGGTTCCGCCGCGCACCTGGTCGATCAGCCGCGTCCGGCCGGGGCCGTAGATCCCGCCGAGCCGCAGCACTACTGGGGTGATGCCGGTGCCGCGCAGGCGGCTGTAGAGGAGTTCCTCTGCTTCGCGGATGATGCGGCCAGAGAACCCGCCAGGTTCCGGCGTCGTGCGCTCATCAATCCAGCCGCCGCCGGCGTCCCCGTAGACGGCGGTCGAGGACACAAACAGGATTCGGGGGACACCTGCGCCGGACGCCAGGATAGCGTCCAGCACGTTGGAGAGCCCGTCCACGTAGGCGGTCCGGTAAGCGTCCTCCGTCGGGGAATCCGCGGCAATCGCGACGACGACGGCGGTGGTGTCCGCCGGGATGGGCGGCAGCTCGCCGGAGCTCAGGTCAGCTGCGACTCCCTCGATGGCAGCCGGAAGTTTCGCCGGCGACCGACGCCATCCCACTACGCGGTGGCCTGCCACCGCGAAACGCAGCCCGGCCTCGGTGCCCAGGTCGCCGCAACCGGCCAGCAGAACAGTCATGAGGCCAGTCTGCCAGCCTTCGGGAAGTCCCACGGACAGGCTTGAGAAAATCTTGAACTGATCTTGTCGCCCGCTGAAGGATTGCCTTGAAGGGGACCGGGCATCGTTGTAACAGTCAGCCAGGGGGCTGGCGGACACAACATACGTCGCCCGGCCATTCAGAGCCGGCTCCACGAAACGGAAAATCCAATGGGTCTCAACCTCAAGTCCACGTCCAGCAAGGTCCTGGCTTCCGCCGCCCTCCTCGCCGCAGCTGCCGGCGTGGCCGGGATGGGTACCTACGGTGGTTTCACTGCCAGCACGTCGGCTTCCGCCGCCGTCGATTCGGCCACGGTAACCCTGACTGGCGCCGACGCCGGCACGCTCAACATCCAGGCGGCCAAGGTCATCCCGGGCGACACCATGGAACGCACACTCAAGTTGGTCAACGGTGGCACCATCGACCTGGCAGCGATCACTCTCACCACCAGCACGACGTCCCCGAGCCTCCTGACTACAGACGGAACCAACGGTTTGCAGCTGCAGATCGACAGCTGCCCGGTTGCCTGGACCGGATCCGGCACCGGTCCGTACACCTGTAACTCTGCGGGCACGCCGGTGCAGGGCGCTGCGGTCCTCGCCAAGCGTGCCGTGATCGGACAGAACATCGCTTTGTCGGGTCTGACGTCCATGACCGCCACAAAGACCGATTTCCTCCGGGTCACGCTGACCCTCCCGATCGCAGCGAACGACTCCTTCCAGGGCCTGAACAGCAATGTCGCCTTCGCCTTCAACGCCGCAACCCGCGGAGCCACCAACAAGTAACCAGTCTTGGGGACTCAGACCGGCCAGGTCTCGGCCGGACTGAGTCCCCGGTTTTACGCGTACTATCCACACCCGGCAGGAGGAACGATCCCGTGAGCACAGTAGTCAACGCAGGTCCCAGGGGCTCCGTCGACCTCCCTCCAGCAGAGGGTCCCGCCTTGGACAGCCCGGCCCTGGACAGCGCTGTCCAGGACAAAACTGTCCAGGGCAACGCCGCACAGGACGCTGCACTGCCCACCCTCGCCGCGCTCCCCAACCACGGACGACGTCGGGCCGAACGGCCGCCGCGCGCTCGCGGCAGTGTGGTGCCCAAGGGGGTTCCCGTGGCCGGACGCGCCGCGGTTACCATCCTCCTCATCGTCGCCGCGTTGGTGTTCCTCTTTCTCGCAGTCGGGCCGCGCTTCCTGAACTACCAGACGTCCACCATGCTCACCGGGAGCATGTCGCCGGGGATCAACCCGGGCGACGTCGTTATCAGCGTGAAGACGCCGGTCTCCGAGCTGAAGGTTGGCGACGTCATTACCTACAGCATCCCGATTGACGATCACCGGATTGAAACCCACCGGGTGGCCAGCATAAAACGCGACGCCGGCACGACGTCCGTGACCACCAAGGGAGACGCCAACCCGGGGGCCGACCCGTGGGTTGCCGTGCTGTCCGAGGACTACGTCTACAGGGAAGCGGGCGTGGTGCCGTATCTTGGCGACGCCATCCGAGCCTTGCGTCAGCCACTGGTCCAGTCTGTGCTCCTCTACGGCGCATCAGCGCTGCTCGTCGTTGTGGTGCTGACGGCGATCTGGAAGAAGCCTGCCGAATCGCTGGGCACCGCAACGCTGAACACGGAATCGCTGAACACGGAATCGCTATCCACCGAATCGCTAGTCAGGGACGATGCCGCTGAAGACGCCATGGGCGCCGGTTATGAAGAGAGCAGAGGATGACCGGTTCAGGCGTCATCCTGGATACCCGGCAGATCGACAGGCTTGCCCTCGAACTGGATTCCCGTTCCACCGCAGTCGGCTTCGTCAGCCGATTCCTCCAGCGCCTGCCGGACAGCCTGGCATGCATCCACCGCAGCCTTCTTGAAGGCAAAAGCGAAGGTGCTTTAGCCGCGGTCCTGAGCGTGGCGACCTCGGCGGCGATGGCCGGAGCGGTTCAGCTCGAAGGGCACAGCAGGGCGGTCGAACGGAGTATCCGGGCGGGCGATCTCGGCGCGGCCCGGGCTGCCGCGGGAGCCCTCAACGCCAACGCAGCGGACTTTGCGGAACACGCGAACAAACTCCTCAGGCACTGACGGCACCGCTGTTCCTGACGGCACCGCTGCGGGGGAGTGCGCCGTCCCGTGAACCTGCAGCCTTGCCGGGCCCAGTCAGCCGGCAGATTCCTCCGGGCCGGCCCCGGGGAGGGCGACGGACACGGTGGTTCCGCCGTCGGGACCCGAACTGATGCTGAGCCGTCCGCCATGGGCTTTCGCGATCCGGACGCACGTTGCCAGCCCCAATCCTGAACCGGGCGGGTCGTCGTCGCGATGTAAGCGGGTCAGCGGTTCGGTGACGTGGCCCCGTTGTTCCGCGGGAATGCCCTTGCCATTGTCCGTCACCCGTACCATCACGCCGTCGGGAACAGCGACGGAGGTGACCAAGATTCTGGGCCGGATGCCAGGCCGGCGGTAGGCCACGGCGTTGTGGATCAGGTTCTGCAGCAGCGTGCGGAACTGCTCTATGTCCGCCTCCAGGACCATATCTGAAACCTCGATCTCGGCCCCGGCTTCCGTGATGTCCGCCGCAAGGTTCTCTGAAACGTCGCTGACCAAAGCCCTGAGCGACACCGGCCGGCGTCGGAGGGATCCGCCGATGCGGGAAAAAGACAGCAGATCGTCCACCATGGCCAACATCCGGCGTGAGGTTCTGCCGATGATGCGAAACTCGTCCGCATCCGCAGGCCTCTGCAGCTCGCCTAGCTCGGTGAACCCGATCACGCTGGTCAGCGGGTTGCGCAGGTCATGACTGATGCGGGCAGCAAAGGATTCGAGCAGCTCGTTGCTGTTGCGCGCCTCCTCCAGGCTCCGGGCGAGCATCCGCGCATGGTGGTGCAGTTCGAGTACTTCCACCACTTGTGACGCGATGATTTCCAGTGCCGTCTGCTGACCGGGAGTAAGTTCCGCGGGCGACGGCGAAAAGAGGCACAACGACCCCAACACGAAACCCTCGGCCGTGGTGAGAGGGACTGAAGCGTAGAACCGGACGGCGGCAACCTGACCCGTGACAAAGGGATGGCTTCGAAACACAGGGTCCCGCGAGGCGTCGGGCACCACGGTGGTCCGGCCGCTGAGAAAGACCTGGCTGCACATCGAATCTTCGCGGGAGCAGATACCCGGGTCGATCCCTTCGGCGGCAATGTGGTGCTGGTGGTCCGCGGTGATGATGTTGACCGCTGCGAACGGTATGCCGGTGGTGGTGGTCGCCAGCACCAGCAGCTTCTGGAGTTGACCCTGCGTATCCGGGGTCCGCGTGCCGGTTGTAGCCGGGAGCGGTTCAAGGCTAGGCAGTCCGTACTCTGCGAGAACCGACTGTCGCGTCATCCCGGACGCTGCAGCGCTACGGACCAGCGGTGGCACGGCCAGCTAGCCCACCCCTTCGGCTGGCGCCATTCGATAGCCGACGCCTCGTACCGTGCGGATGAACCGTGGTTCGCGGCCTTTATCGCCGAGCTTCCGGCGGAGATTGCCGATATGCACCTCCACGAGGTGCTCGTCCATGGGCCATTCGGTGCCCCACACCTTGGTCAGCAGCGCCTTTCGGGTCCAGACTCGACGCGGCGCCCCGGTCAGGGCTTCCAGCAGATCAAATTCAGTGCGGGTCAGCACCAGTTCGACGCCGTCAATGGAGGCCGCCCGGCTTTCGGCCTCGACAACCAACGGGCCGTGCCGGAGGACGCCAGCGTCGTCGCTACGACGGTTTTGTCCTGCCGCGACAGCTGGATCAGCGGAAGCGTTGCCGGGCACCGCATCGCTTGCCCGGCGGCGTGGCGGCGCGTGCGGGGCGGACGCTGCGTCAGTGATCGTCGCAGCGTCGCTCGCCCGGCGACGCGGTGCGTCGTGGGCCCCGGCTGAGGATGCGTCGGTTGCACGGGGCATGAAGTCTGTGGCCCGACGCTGCGGCGTGGGGCGTTGCGGGGTTGGGCGGTGGCGGCGCATTACCGCTGTCACCCGGGCCTGGACAGCGCGGGGGCTGAAGGGCTTGCTGATAAAGTCGTCGGCGCCAGTTTCCAGGCCCATCAATTCGTCTATCTCGTCCGCCCGGGCCGTGATCATGACCACGTAAGCCTCGGAGAATTTGCGCATCCGACGGCAAACTTCAACGCCATCGAGATCGGGAAGGTTGAGGTCCAGGGTCACCAGATCCGGGCCGTTTTCCTGGATGCTCACTAGCGCGGCGGACCCGGAGGCGACCTCAAAAACGGCAAACCCCTGCATCTCGAGCGTCCGGCGCAGCAGCAGTCGAACGTCGGCGTCGTCATCTACAACCACTGCTCGCAGTTGAGTCACGGAACCACCCAAACCCCAGCTTCTAAAACAATTGAGACCTACACGGCTGTGACTTGATGTGTCACAGCGTGTGACACAAACCCCAAGGGCCACAGTGGATTTAGGCTAACAGGTTTTCTTGAGCAAATGTTGAAGTTTTTTACGGCGTTGGGTTGAAGCTGCACTGCCAGAGTAGGAGCTAGTAGATCGCCAGCTCTCACAGGAAGCGCAAACAGTGAACGTCCCTCAGTCCGCTCCGGTAGCCCCTCGGGCCAAGGCCCCTTGGCTGGTGCGTCTGCGCGGACTGCTGGCCGTCCCAGTGGCAGCGGCTCTGGTACTGGGCGCGCCCGGGCTGGCGTATGCGGCGTTCACAGCCAAGACGACCGCCGCCCTCACGGTTGGAACGTACAAGGTCCCCGCGCCGGCATCGATCAACGGAACGCTGAGGTGCACGAACGCCGGCGGTCAACGGGGCTCAGTCATTACCTTCGACGACTTTGACGAGGTTGATCGCGCCACGGGATATACGGCGACGCTAACGCCACCAAGCGGACCTGCCGTCGTATCCGCGTTGGCCGCCGTGGGTCATTCACGGGTGACTATTGCCACCAGCGGTGGTGGCAACGGCAAAGGAACGTATACCTTCCGCCTGACGGCGAAGGTCGGTTCTTGGACCGGGGCAGCTCTGCCGCAATCCGTCAGCTGCTGACGGCCACTCACCCGCCGGGCGGGACGCCCGACGGCGGATTCGCGTCGGCCGGTGCCCGGCGGCGGAGCCGGCCGGGAGGCCTGATTCGCGCCGCCCAGCCCGACGCCGGACCTGCCGGCGTCGTCCGCCTACCTCGCCGGAATCGGGAAGAAGGCCCGGGGGTCCTGCATCAGTGCGGGGTAATCGAAGACGGAGCGGTCCACGACCTCGTCCACCTCGAAGTTGCGGGCGAAGTGGCCGTCAACGGTGATCGGACGGCCCACCACCTTGCCGATGGCGAAGGAGCTGCCGCCGTTGACCGGGATGGCCACCACGGAGTTGCCGGGAAGAGTGGTGAACGCCTCTTCCTGCTGCTGGCGCTTGCGGGTGGGTTTCTTGACGAGCTGTTTCGGGGGCAGCTTGCGCACCTTGCCCGGACGGCGGGAGCCTGATTCGGCGTAGACGAACTGGTAGTCATCCTCCGCGGAGGCCTTGCCCCGGCCGACCGGCGGCAGGCTGACAGTCTTCAGCTGATCGGGTGCGGTGTCGCCGAGCGGCAGGCGCAGTACCCACATGCGGTCCCCGGCAGGATCCTCGGGCACAAGCTCGTGCTTCGGTTCGGGCCAGACGTACTCCAGGTCCGGGTCCGTGCCCGGGAATACCTTCGTATAGAACCGCGGATCCTTGGCGATCAGCCGGGACCGGTGGCTGAGGTGGAAATCCGCATTTCCCAGCCACGGCGGCATCGGGATCTTGGCGGCGTAGTCGGGGTGGGCCGCCTGCGGGGCGAACTCCACGATCTTCTCGCGGGTGGTGTCTTCGCCGCCGCGGGCCGTCCACTCGTCCACCATGGCCAGGCCGTACATGGTCAGCGCGGGAACGTACCCCATCCACATCCGGACGGCCGGGTGCGACTGCCAGCCGTACTCCGGGATCACCAGCGCACGCAGGATTTGCAGCGACTCAACGCGCTGCTTGCCGAGCCGCACGCGGTCCAGAGCCGCGGCGCTCTGCTGGAAATCGGGGAAGGGGAGGAAAGTCTGCATCTCTCCAGTTTGAGGCCACATGACCAAACCACCAATTGCACAGGACCGCGCGTGCGCATGTTCACATTTTGGAATGAAGCAGACACCACATTACGAAGGGGCGTAATATAGCAGGACCCCATCAATGCCGCCCGGAGGACACGCCATGAATCCAGCCCCTGTTGTGCCGGTTGTTCCGAAATACGGACAACTGCTCGGCCCGGAAGCGAACGGGATTTTGGTCCTCGAGGAAGTGATTCTGGATCCGGTGGCAGCCCGTAAGGAACAGCACGGGTTCCGTGCCGCAATGGCATCGTTCGCGCTGACCATGCGGCGGATAGTGGCGCTGCGCCTCTGCATCGCCGTTGTGGCGATCGCCAACCTGCCGCTCTTTCTGCTCAACACGGGGTGGTGGATCTACGCGGTCTCACTGACCCTTGTAGTTGCAGTCCACGCCGCAGTGTCTTGGCTGAACCGTCACGAGCCGAAGATCCGGCAGCGCCGCATGCTCGAACTGCATCTGCACCGTGAACGGAGCGACAATTACCGCAAGGTCCGCGACGCCGTGAAGTACGTCATTGACGCCCCTGCCCGGGTAAATGAAAACCTCTACCTTGAGCTTCTCGCTGCGAAGCGGGTGGCGCTGCACTTGGCGATGGGCACCGTTGCCCTACTGGACACGAGCGACGACTCAGCGTGGAAACTGCAGATAGTCCGCGAGATCCCCCAGTCCGCCTAAGCCGCACGGCTCACTCGAGCCCGCACGGCTGACTCAAGCACGACGACGCCGGAGCGTCCCCTTACGGGATCGCTCCGGCGTCGTGCTGTCACCGCCCGTGCCTTACCAAGCAGTGCCGGTAACAGCGGTGCCGTGCGTAATTAAGCGCCCTATCTGGGAAGCTGCAGCACCTGGCCCGGGAACACTAGGTTGGGGTTGCTGATGGTTGCCGTGTTCGCGTCGGCCAGCGAGCGCCAGCCGCCCGCGATGCTGAGCTTCTCGGCGATTGTGCTCAGGGTTTCGCCGCTCCGGATGGTGTGGGTCTGGCCACTCACAGCCACCAGCGCAACGTGGCGGGGTGCCGGGACTGCTGCCTTCGGGGCTGCATGCCGGACATACACCTGGGCTGGGACGGCAACCGCGGCGGTCCGTCGTGATGTGGTCGCACTCTGCGGAGCCACTGCGCCGCCGCTCAGGCCCAGTTTCGCGGCGCAGGCCGGCCACGCGCCCCAACCCTGGCTGGCCTGCACTTTCTGTGCGACGGCGATCTGCTGCTCACGGCTGGCGTTCGCCGCGGACCCCGAGCCGCCGTGGGCCGCCCACGTCGACTGGCTGAATTGCAGACCGCCCGCGTAGCCGTTTCCTGTGTTGGTGGACCAGTTGCCACTGCTTTCGCACTGAGCAAGTGAGTCCCAGACGGAGGCGGTGGTTTGCGCCGGGACGGCAGCGTTTGCGGACGTTGCGGAGAGTGCGACGGCCGCCATCGAAACAGCAGCCAGAGTGATGCCGCGGCGCGCGGAAGTGCCATAGGTGGATTTCTTCATGGTTGAGATGCTCCTGAGGGCCACCAGCGCTCGGTCCGTCCCCGGACGTTCTCGCGCCACTGCCCGCCCCTGACAATAGAGGTCATATACGGTGTCTACCGGTCGGGCAGTATCTGGTGGTGGTAGCACCGGGCATGCACTGCCCGGTTACCGGGCATTGAGAACTAGGTTAAGCCAGGCCGGGCCCGTTATCAAGACGTTATTTTTGCCGTTTCTTGCGTTATCATCGAGCCATACATCTCATCGCTGCCCGTTTCGCCGCTGATCCACGCGAACGTCTTCGGGTGACTCAGCCCCCGAGCATCGCGGCCAGGTACGGCGCCGTCCGGCTGTTTTTAGACGTCGCGACGGCGGCCGGGGTGCCGATCGCCACGATCTGGCCACCGGCGTCGCCACCGGCCGGGCCGAGGTCGATCACCCAGTCCGCTGCGGCCACCACATCCATGTCGTGTTCCACCACAATGACGGTGTTCCCTGCGTCCACCAGCCGGTGCAACTGGGCCATGAGCAACTGGACATCGGCAGGATGCAGCCCGGTGGTGGGCTCGTCCAGCAGGTAGAGAGAGTGGCCCCGCTGGGCGCGCTGCAGTTCGGTGGCGAGCTTGATGCGCTGGGCCTCGCCACCGGAGAGTTCGGTGGCCGGCTGGCCGAGCCGGAGATAGCCCAGGCCCACCTCCCGCAGCGTCTGCAGGCTGCGCGCCGCTGCCGGCACGCCTTCAAGGAACTCAGCGGCGGCATTGACCGTCAGGCCCAGCACTTCTGCCACGTTCTTCCCGAGATACGTCACCTCCAGCGTTTCCGGGTTGTAGCGCGAGCCATGGCACTCGGGGCAGGGGCCGTAGCTGCCGGGCAGGAACAGCAGTTCGACGGCCACGAAGCCCTCACCCTGGCAGGTCTCGCAGCGGCCGCCGGCAACGTTGAAGGAAAAGCGCCCGGCACCGAAGCCCCGCGCCTTGGCCTCGTCCGTAGCGGCGAATTCCTTGCGGACCGCGTCGAACAGGCCGGTGTAGGTGGCGAGGTTGGACCGCGGCGTGCGGCCGATCGGCTTCTGGTCCACCTTGACCAGCCGGTCCAGCTGGTCTAGGCCGGAGACCGGACCAACGCTGAGCGGGCCGGTGGACTCACCGGCCTGGGACTCCAGGTCCTCAACTGGGCTCGCCTCGGCGCCGGTTTCTGGGTGCAGCCGGGCGCCGACCACTTCGGCCAGGACCTGGCTGACCAGCGTCGACTTGCCAGAGCCTGAGACGCCGGTGACGGCGGTCAGCACGCCGAGCGGGAAGTCGGCGTCGAGTTCGCGCAGGTTGTGGCGGCTGATGTCCCGCAGCTCCAGCCAGCCGGCAGCCTCCCGGCGGGTGCCACCGGCGGCTGAACCGCCGCCGTCGTCGGTCATGCCGGAGCCATTCGGAAACAGGAACGGCCGGGTGACGGACGCATCCACGTCGGCGAGGCCGGTGACGGGTCCGCTGTAGAGCACTTCGCCGCCGCCTTCACCGGCGCGGGGACCCACATCCACCAGCCAGTCCGCGCGGCGGACGATGTCCATGTTGTGCTCCACCACGAACACCGAGTTGCCGGAAGACTTGAGCTGGTCCAGGACCGCGAGGAGGGGCTCGGCGTCTGCGGGGTGCAGGCCGGCGGAGGGCTCGTCCAGCACGTAGATCACGCCGAACAGGCCGGATCGGAGCTGGGTGGCGATTCGGAGCCGCTGCATTTCGCCGGGGGAGAGCGTGGGGGTGGACCGGCCCAGCGCGAGGTAGCCCAGGCCGAGGTCCAGCAGCACCGTGACGCGCTGCAGGAGGTCGCGGGTGATGGCGACGGCCACCTCGTTGCCCTCGCCGGAGGACTGCTTGCGGGAGGCGGTCCCGGCTTCGGTGAGCTCGGTGGTCGGCCGGATGATGTCAGCCAGTTCCGCCATGGGGACGGCGTTGAGTTCGGCGATGGTATGCCCGGCGAAGGTGACAGCGAGGGCTGCAGGGGTCAAGCCGGTGCCGCCACAGACCGGGCACGGGCCGGTTTCCATGAAGCGCAGCACCTTCTCGCGCATGGTGGTGCTCTTGGAATCGGCGAGCGTATGCAGCACGTAGCTCTTGGCGCTCCAGAACCGGCCCTTGTACGGCTTGGCGACCCGGTCGCGCTGGGGTGTCACTTCCACCACGGGCTGTTCCTCA
This sequence comes from Arthrobacter sp. 05L421, assembly GCF_056397785.1. Taxonomy (NCBI): domain Bacteria; kingdom Bacillati; phylum Actinomycetota; class Actinomycetes; order Micrococcales; family Micrococcaceae; genus Arthrobacter; species Arthrobacter sp. 05L421. The sequence goes on along the minus strand of NZ_JBFTOC010000023.1, from coordinate 40,657 downwards.
GTGAAGAGGATCCAGTCGCGGTCTTTCTTGGGCAGCTTCCGCCACGGGGTGTCGACGTCGTGGCCCAGGTGAGTCAGGATGTCGCGCAGGTTCTTGCCCTGCCACGCCCCGGGCCAGGCGGCGATGGCGCCGTCGCGGATGCTCAGTGAGGTGTCCGGGACCAGGGAGGACTCGCTGACGGTGTGCGCGATCCCCAGGCCATGGCACTCCGGGCAGGCGCCCGCGGCCGTGTTCGGGGAAAACGCGTCCGAGTCCAGCGGGCTGGCGCCCTCCGGGTAGCTGCCGGCGCGGGAGAAGAGCATGCGCAGGGAGTTGGACAAGGTGGTGAGCGTGCCCACCGTGGACCGCGAGCTCGGCGTCCCGCGGCGCTGCTGGAGCGCGACGGCGGGCGGCAGCCCGGTGATCATTTCCACCTTGGGGTTGTGCCCCTGCTGGATAAGCCGGCGGGCGTAGGGGGCTACGGATTCGAAGTAGCGGCGCTGCGCCTCGGCATAGATGGTGCCGAAGGCGAGGGAGGACTTGCCGGAGCCGGAGACGCCCGTGAAGGCGACGATCGCGTCGCGGGGCACGTCCACGTCCACGTTGCGCAGGTTGTTCTCACGGGCACCGCGCACCCGGACAAAACCGTCCGGGGGAGTGCCGGGAACCAGATCCTGGACGAGATCCCGGTCGGTCGGGCGCGGCAAATCGGAAGCATGCTGTGTATTTTGCATTAGTTCGACTCTATCCGCTCAGGGCAGCACCGGGCATATCCTTACCGGATGGATACGAACGACGGCGAGACTCTGTTTACGGAGAAAGAGCTGGAAGAGCCGAAAGCGCCGGAAGAACCCGAAGCACTCGAAGAACCTGAAGCCGGTGAGCCCCTCGCGCTCCCGGTCGCGGAGCTGCACCTGCATATTGAGGGGACGCTGGAACCGGAGTTGATCTTCGCGCTGGCGGAGCGCAACGGGATCGAACTGCCGTACGCGGACCTGGAGGAGCTGCGCTCGCGCTACGCGTTCACGGACCTGCAGTCCTTTTTGGACCTGTACTACGCCAACATGGCCGTGCTGCAGACGGAGCAGGACTTCGCCGACATGACCCGGGCCTACCTGGCCCGGGCGGCGCTCGCCGGGGTCAGGCATGCCGAGATCATGCTGGACCCGCAGGCCCACCTGTCGCGCGGGATATCACTGGAGACGTGTGTCAACGGAGTGGCCTCGGTGCTGGCCGGATCCCAGGAAGAGTTCGGCATCTCCACCCTCCTGATCGCGGCCTTCCTGCGCGACCTCACCGAGGAATCCGCCCTCGAAGTGCTGGAGAAGCTGCTCGCCATGGACGCCCCGATCGCCGGCATCGGGCTCGATTCCGCCGAGGTGGGCAACCCGCCGGCCAAGTTTGAGCGGCTCTTCGCCCGGGCCAAGGACGCCGGGCTGCACCGGATCGCGCACGCCGGTGAGGAGGGCCCGCCGTCGTACATCACCGACGCGCTGGACATCCTCGAAGTGGAACGGATCGACCACGGCATCCGGTGCATGGAAGATCCGGAACTCGTGGAGCGGCTGGTGGACGAGCTGATGCCGCTGACCGTGTGCCCGCTGTCCAACGTCCGGCTCCGGGCGGTGGACACCCTGGCGGAGCACCCGCTGCCGGCGATGCTCGCGGCAGGGCTGAACGTCTGCGTGAACTCGGACGATCCCGCGTATTTCGGCGGGTACGTGGACGACAACTTCGCGCAGCTGAAATCGGTGATCGGCCTGTCCGAGTTCGACTGCGTCAGGATGGCGGCGAACTCGATCCGTTCATCCTTCGCGAGCGAGGAACGCAAGGCCGAGCTGCTGGCGGAACTGGCCGCGTCCGGGCACTAGACACCAAAGCAACGCGGGGTCACCTACGGCCCATCCTGAGGCATGGGATGGGCCGTAAGTGACTCCGCGTTGTCCGTGGATGAGTTGTGAATCGAACGTCGCGAGCCTAGACGTCGATCGTGCCCATGTTCGGATAACGCGATCCGGCGGCCGCCCCGGCTGGAGCGAGTTCGTCCAGGCGGTTGAGGTCCGCGGCGGAGAGTTCGACGTCGGCAGCGCCCAGGTTCTCCCATAGACGGTCACGCTTCTTAGTGCCCGGGATGGGAACTATGTGCTCGCCTTGGGCCAGCAGCCAGGCCAGTGCCAGTTGCCCGGGGGTGCAGCCTTTGGCGTCCGCCAATTCCTTGACCCGATCCACGAGCTGCAGATTCCGGGCAAAGTTCTCGCCCTGGAAGCGCGGGGAGTGCCGGCGGAAATCGTCCGCCGCGAAGTCATCGGGGCTGCGGAATTGGCCGGTCAGGAAGCCTCGGCCCAGCGGGCTGTAGGGGACAAAGCCGATGCCCAGCTCGGCCAAGACCGGAAGAACCTTGGTCTCGGGCTCGCGTTCCCACAGCGAGTATTCGGTCTGCAGGGCGGTGATGGGGTGGACCGCGTGGGCCCGGCGTATCGTGTCGGCGCTGGCCTCGGACAGGCCAAGGTGCCGGACTTTGCCTGCCTGCACCAGCTCGGCCATGGCTCCGACGGTTTCCTCGATGGGGACGGTCTTGTCCACCCTGTGCTGGTAGTACAGATCGATATGGTCCACGCCCAGCCGCTGCAGGCTCGCGTCGCACGCGGCGCGCACATAGTCCGGGGAGCCATTGATGCCCACCCAGGAGCCGTCGGCCCGGCGTTCGTTGCCGAATTTGGTGGCCAGAACGACGTCGTCCCGCCGCCCGGCAATGGCCCGGCCGACAAGGACTTCGTTGGTGAACGGGCCGTAGATGTCCGCGGTGTCCAGCAGGCTTCCGCCGGCGTCAAGGAAGGCCTGGATGGTGGCGATGGACTCATTTTCCTCGCCGTGGCCGTAAAACTCGCTCATTCCCATGCAGCCCAAACCCAGGGCCGAGACGGTGAGCGAACCGAGCGTACGGGATTCCATAGATATCTCCTGAATAAGAACAGTGGGGGCGGCCGCCGGCACCCGATCGGGCAGCGGGACGGCACGCAGTTGGCAGACCGCCACTCTAGGCCCATCGGGCCGGGGGCACAACGGATGCTCGAAGCAACGCGGGGTCACTTACGGCCCATGCCGGGGCGTGGGATGGGCCGTAAGTGACCCCGCGTTGTTGTTCCGCGGCGGACACAGCCCCGGGGACGCGGGGGCGCCGGGGCGCCGCCCGGGCGGGGCCGGTTCACCCTTGCCGGGGGATGCGCCGGGCGGAGCCGCAAGGAAGAGTGCAGATATGACCAAAACCGGACAGCGGCGCAAGGGTTCGCTGCGCAAGGTGATGCCTGGACTCGATGTCCCCGCCACATATCAGAAGGACTGGTTCGGCAAGGACGTCGTCGCCGGAGTCGTCTTGGCGACGTTGCTGGTTCCCCAGGGCATGGCCTATGCGGAACTGGCAGGTTTGCCGGCGATCACCGGGCTGTACACCACCATCCTCTGTCTGTTCGCCTATGCGGTCTTCGGCCCGTCCCGCATTCTGGTGCTGGGACCGGACTCCGCACTCGGCCCGATGATCGCCGCGACGGTCCTGCCGGTCGTCGCCTCCGGCGGCAACCCGCAGAAGGCGGTGGCGCTCGCGTCGCTGCTCGCGATCATGGTCGGCCTCATCATGATCCTCGCGTCCGTGGCCAAGTTTGGCTTCATCGCCGACCTCATCTCCAAGCCCACGATGATCGGCTACATGAACGGCCTCGCGATCACCATCCTGGTGGGCCAGCTCCCGAAACTCTTCGGGTTCAAGGTGGACAGCGACAACTTCATTGGGGACCTGGTCGGCTTCGTCGAGGGCGTGGCCAACGGCGAAACAGTGGTCGCCGCCGCAGCCGTCGGCATCACCGGAATTGTGCTGATACTGGCCCTGCAACGGTGGCTGCCCAAGGTCCCTGCGGTGCTCGTCATGGTGGTCCTCGCGATCTTGGCGACGTCCGTGTTTGACCTCGCCAATAAGGGCGTCTCCCTAGTCGGGGAACTCCCGCGAGGTTTCCCGCCGTTCACCATCCCGGACGTGACGTTGCAGGACATCGGGCTGATGTTTGCCGGCGCCCTGGGCATAGCGTTGGTGTCCTTGACGGACACGATCTCGAATTCGACGGCGTTCGCGGCGCGCTCCGGCCAAGAGGTTCATGGCAACCAGGAAATGATCGGCATCGGTGCCGCGAACCTGGCCGTGGGCTTCTTCCAAGGCTTCCCCGTGAGCACCAGCGGCTCCCGGACCGCCGTCGCCGAACGTTCCGGCTCCAAGACGCAGCTCACGGGAGTGACGGGCGCCGTGCTGGTCCTCCTCATGCTCGTGCTAATTCCCGGGCTGTTCCAGAACCTGCCACAGCCGGCTCTGGCGGCCGTGGTGATCACCGCATCCGTGTCCCTGGCCGACATTCTTGGAACGGTTCGTCTCTGGCACCAGAGACGAACCGAGTTCTACCTGTCCCTGGCCGCCTTCCTCGGGGTGGCGTTCCTGGGCGTTCTGCCCGGCATCGGCATTGCGGTGGGGCTGTCCATCCTGAACATCTTCCGCCGGGCGTGGTGGCCGTATGAGACCGTGATCGGGCGGGTGCCGGGTTACGAAGGATTTCACGACATCCGCGTCCACCCCGACGCGAAGCACCTGCCCGGCCTGGTGATCTACCGGTGGGACGCCCCGTTGTTTTTCGCCAACGTCCGGCCGTTCCGAGACAACATCCGGCACCTGGCACTAACCGAACCCAAGCCGCGGTGGATTGTCATCGCGGCCGAACCGATCACGGACGTGGACACCACCGCCGCGGACGTATTGCTCGATCTCGACGTCGAGCTGAACGCGCAGGGTATCAACCTGGTCTTCGCCGAGCTCAAGCATAGGACCCGGGAGAAGATCGAACGGTACGGCCTTACCCGCGAAATCGAGCCCGAGCATTTCTATCCGACCACCGAAGCAGCCGTAGCCGCCTACATGGCCCAGACCGGGGCAAAGTGGAGCACCGAGGACTGAGAAGTGCCTGGGCGGAACGGTTCTGGAGCCTGGGAGCAGTGGCCTAGGAATCGCGAAGGCCAGTCCGGCGGCTAGGGCAATGGGCCCGGCATGGGACGGCAGTGGTGAGGACATGATCCCTCCTTAGCGGGGAACGGGATCTGATCCGGAACGGACCAGCACTGAGTCGATGGCGGAGGCAGGCGCCGTACGCCAGGCGCCCCGGTCCAGGAGGACGGTAGTGAGGACCGCGAGGACCACGACGGCGAAGTAGATGAGTTCCGCCCGATCAGCCGCGGCACCGGAGAAGCCGAAGGAACCCACCGTGAACGTGCCCTGGCTGATGTGGAAGAGGTAGGTGAGCAGCACGCTTCCGCCGGTGCGGTTGAACAGCCACACGTAGAGGAAAGTGATGGCGAAGGTTGTGGGCAGCCCGATCACGCTGAGCTGGCCGAACAGGACCAGCGGAAGATGCCAGAAAGACACCACGACGCCGAAGAGCGCCGCGGACCGCAACGGATTCCACCGGGCCTGGAGCAGGGGCAGGGCATAACCGCGGAAACCGGGCTCCTCGCCCAGGGGGCCGTCCATCGGATTGACCAGCCGCACGGCAAAGACAACAAGGAGCCCGGACCAGCTCACTTCTGCCAGCCCCGGAGCCGGCGCGCCGAGGACCATGGTGGCGAATCCGGTGAGTAGCGCCATCACCGCCGGGAGGAGGAGGGCCACGGCGTACCAGATCCAGCCCACCCGCCACCGGATCAGCCGCCGGCCCCACGCCCAGTAGCCGGCCCTTCCCTCTGCGAGGCCAATGATGATCAGCGCCGACGCGAGCGGACCGATCGGCAGGAATTCGAACTGCGGCATCAGCCCGGCCGCATAGAGCGGCCAGGAGCACCAGGAAATCGCGAACGTCAGGACAAAGAACGCCGGGAGGCGGTGACGCTGCAGCCAGACCTTGAATCTCGGCATGACGGCTCCTGAGCAACGGCTCCTTGAGCAACGGGGACGAATACGGCTCATTGTCCGCCGGCGGGCACTCCGGGTCCAGCGCCCTTGGTCCAGCACTGTCGAATCCCGCGCTCCCGAATCCCGCGCCCTTGGTCAGAGCTGCCGAATTCAGCGCTGCCCAAGGGACATCAACTCCAGCACTGCCGGAGGGGCCTGGCGGCCAAGAGTACTCCGACGTCAGGCTACTCGCGGGTAGCGGTGAGTTTGTCCCTCGCGTACCCCGCTCAGCCCTGTCATAGTGGGTCACGACACATAGAGTTAACGGAATCCGCTCGCAAAAACTAGCCTTTCCTTGGCAAAATGCAGGTGGATCAATTGCTTCTAAAGGAGACCCATGGGCGCGAACACCGCGGAAAACACCAACCTTCGGCTCAAGGCCGTGCTTGATGTCTTGGCAGAGGAGGTATGGACTGGCGAGAAGCTGAACGCCGGGGCCGTACTGGGCGAGGCAATCGCACGGGTGCCCCTCAACGACCACGAAAGCGAACTCCTCAGCGGCGGCATTCCCCGCGGCCACAAGACGCTGACCACCGCCACCTCCAAGCTGGTCAAGGCCGGCTGGCTGGTCAAGGGCCGCGCCGGCTGGTCCATCACCGATGAAGGTCAGCGCGCCACGGTTGCTTTCGCCGAACCTGTTGCCTTCGCTGCGGCGCTCGACGCCGGCACTGCAGTTCCGGCCGGCACTCCGCTGCCGGCTGCTCCCGCGGTAAAGCCGGTGAGAGCCGCAAAGCCGGTCGCCATCGCTGACGAAGCCCCGTCGAAAACATCGAAGGTTGCCGGCAAGGCCGCCAAGCTCATCGAGGACGCTGTGGCCCCTGTGGCCAAGGCTGTGCGGAAACGCAAGCCCGCTGCCCAGGCCCCTGCGGCGAAGGCTGCGTCAGCCGAAGCTCCGGCGGCCCCGGCTGTCAGCGTCGAAACCATCGAGCAGCCGGACGCCGTCGCGGTTGCCGGTGACTTCAACGTTCTGATCGGCGCGCCCGCCAACTGGGCGCCGCAGTATGACGAAGCCCAGATGGAACTGGACCAGGTGGACCAGCTCTGGAAGATCGCCGCGGACCTCCCTGCCGGCTACTACACCTTCAAGATCGCCCTGAACCGCTCCTGGGACGAGAACTACGGTGCGTTCGGCGTCTTCGACGGACCCAACCACGAGGTCCACCACGGCGGCGGGCTCTTGGTCATTCAGTACGATCACAGCACCCGGGACATCGTCCTGCCGTAGGCACCGACACCCAATACTCCTGCCGACGCGCAAATGACCCTGCGATACCCGAATTCGGGTGTCGCAGGGTCATTTGCGCGTCCTGGGTCATTTGCGCATCGTGGGTGGGTTGGCGCGTCCTGAGCCTGCCCGGGGACCGCGGACCGACCTAGCATTGCTTCATGGATACCGTCGAGGTTGCGGGCCTGCGCATCAGGTACCAGCGTGCGGGCCAGGGTCCGTCGCTGGTCTTGCTGCACGGCGCCTACGAAGACAGTCGGATCTGGCGGCGGCAGCTCGAAGCGCTGTCGGACGAATTCACGGTCTTCGCCTGGGATACGCCCGGGTGCGGCGGCTCCGACGATCCGCCCCCGGACTTCACCGGAAAGGACCTGGCCGACGCCCTGGCCGGATTTCTGCGGGAAGCCGTGCCGGGCAGGCCGCACATTCTTGGGTTGTCCATGGGCTCCGGGATTGCGCTGGAGTTCTACCGGGCATACCCGTCAATCCCGGCGTCGCTGGTGCTGGCCTCGGCGTATGCCGGCTGGGCGGGATCTCTGCCGCCCGAGGAAGTGGAGCGCCGCTACGCGCAAGTCCTGGCGGAACTCGAGCAACCGCCGGAGCAATTCATCCCCGTATGGCTGCCCACTTTGTTCACCGACCGTGCCGATCCGGAGGCGGTGCAAGAAACCAGCGGCATCATGGCCGACTTCCATCCAAGCGGCATGCGGGCACTGTTGAACGCGAACGCACATGCCGACTATCGCGATGTCCTGCCCACCATCGCGGTGCCCACTCTGCTGCTGTACGGTACGGAGGATGTCCGCGCGCCGCTCAGCGTGGCCCGCGAGATGAACCGGCGGATCCCGGGTTCGACGCTCGTGATGATTCCCGACGTCGGGCACATGGGCGCCGTTGAAGCGCCCGACGCCTTCAACGCCGAGGTACGCCGGTTCCTGCGCGGAGTGACCGCTGGTTGACGCCTGCTAGAACCGGGTGGGGTCCGGCCGCGGCGGCACGGGGCCGGGATCCGGAATCGGGAGGGGACTGGGCGGCGTCGGGAACGGTCCCGGTTCCGGTGACGGCGTGGGTGCGGGTCCGGGTACCGGCTCGGGCCCCGGAACCGGCGGCGGCGTGACCGGGCCAGGTTCCGGTGGGAACGGGTCCCCGGGCTCCGGCTGCGGCGAAGTTGGACCCGGTTCTGGCGGAAACGGATCGGGTTCAGGGGGCGGTGGAATTGTCATGCCGGACTTCCTTTCGGAGTTGGTGTTCCAGATACGGCCTTCAGGCGTCGCTGCGCCGGCGCAAGACCCGCAGTTCCCACGGCCGCAGGCGCATGGTGGCCGTGCCGCTGCCCCAGACGGCACTCGCGGCTGAACCGCCGTCGGACGTGCCGCCCCGCACGGCGTTCGCGGCTGAACCGCCGTCGCCCGTGCCGCTGCCCCAGACGGCACTCGCGGCTGAGCTGCCGTCGGCAGCGCCGCTGTCGGCCGGGTAGTTGCCCAAGACCAGCTCGGCGTTCTGCCAGGCCGCGTCCCCGAGCTCTGCGTCCCGCTCCTCGCCGGAGAAGTTGCCCAGAACCAAAAGCTCCGTGCTGTCTGAAGGAGTGCCGGGGGAGCCATCTGAACCGGGCCCAGCCAGCGCCCGGGTGAACGCGTAGATGTGCGGGTCGTCTGGCAGGAGCATGCTGAAGTTCCCGTGGGAGACCACAGGTTCGGCGTGCCGCAGCGCGATGAGCTGGCGGTAGAAGCTGTAGACCGAATCCGGATCGTCCACCTGGGCCGCGGCGTTGATGTGGTTAGCGTTCGGATTCACCGCGATCCAGGGAGCCCCCGTGGTGAATCCGGCGTGCCGGGAGGCGTCCCATTGAACCGGGGTGCGGGCGTTGTCCCGGTTCAGCGGCGCGAGGGCGGCGAGGACTTCGGCGTCGGTGTGGCCGAGGTGGGTGGTGGCCTCGCGGTGGTGGTTGAGGACCTCGATGTCGCGGTAGTCGCTGATCGCGCCGAAGCTCATGTTGGTCATGCCCAGTTCCTCGCCCTGGTAGACGTAGGGCGTGCCCCGGTGCAGGTGCAGGATGCCGGCGAGCATCTTGGCGGAGAGTTCGCGGTGCCGCGGGTTGTCGTCGCCGAAACGGGACACGGCGCGCGCCTGGTCGTGGTTGCCCCAGTACAGGCTGTTCCAGCCGGTCTTGGCCAGGCCGTCCTGCCAGCGTCCCAGGGTCTGCTTCAGCTCGGTGAGCAGGAGCTTCTTGGGCCGCCATTTGTCGCCGCCCTCCTGGTCCAGGGCCACGTGCTCGAACTGGAAGACCATGTCCACCTCGGCCCGGGCGGGGTCGGTGTACAGGACGGCGTCGGCCACGCTCACGCCGGGCATTTCGGCCACGGTGAGCAGCTCGCCGCTGCGGCCGGCGAAGACTTCCCGGTGCATCTCCTGCAAGAACTCGTGCATGCGCGGGCCGTCGATGTAGAACGGGCTGCCGTCGCCGAAGAGCTTGCCGTCCGCGACCGGGCCGTCCGGGAGCGCGGTGTCCTTGGAGATGAAGTTGATGACGTCCATCCGGAAGCCGTCCACGCCCCGGTCCAGCCACCAGTTCATCATCTCGTAGACCGCCGCGCGGACCTCGGGATTCTCCCAGTTCAGGTCCGGCTGCTTCTTGGAGAAGATGTGCAGGTAGTACTCCCCGGTGGCCTGGTCGAACTCCCACGCGGGCCCAGAGAACGCCGAGCCCCAGTTGTTCGGCTCCGCGGCGGTGCGCCCCTGGGCGGCACCGGCGTCGGGCTCCCGCGGCGGCCGCCACCAGTACCAGTCGCGCTTCGGGTTGTCCTTCGAGGACCGGGATTCGACGAACCAGGGGTGCTCGTCCGAGGTGTGGTTGACCACCAGGTCCATCACCAGTTTCATGCCGCGCGCATGCAGCCCGTCGGTCAGTTCCCGGAGCTCGTCCAGGGTGCCGAAAAGCGGATCGACATTGCGGTAGTCGCTGATGTCATAGCCGTTGTCGTCCTGCGGGGAGGTGTAGATCGGTGAGAGCCAGACGACGTCGACGCCCAGCCGCTGCAGATAGTCCAGCTTGCTGGTGATGCCGCGGAGGTCCCCGATGCCATCGCCGTTCGAGTCGGCAAAGCTGCGCGGGTAGATCTGATAGACGACGGCGCTCTGGAACCAATCGCTGGCAGCCGCCTTTAGTGTTTCGGCGGGGGCTTGTTCGACCGTCATGGGGACTCCTCAGCTGGTCCTGCAGACAATGCGGGCAGCTACTGCTGTCCCGCCAACGTCTGATTATTGACCAGTTGGCGGAGGCTGGGAAGACCTGTCCGGTCCGCGGCCCAGTAGAAGCGGCCCGGCCTAGTTCTGTGAGGCGATGGCGTTGTCACGGTCCTCGAAGACGTCCTCGCCCGGACCGGAGAAGGCCTTGGAGCGCTGGATCGCCTCGATGGATCCGGTGAACAGCTGGGAGTCGTGCGGGTCCGGGTGCCGGTGGTGCTCGGCCGTGGCAGTCTTGCCCGGACGTTTGGCGCCCGTCCCGGCGTCGGAGGCGTTGGAGGAAGCCGTGGAGGAAGCCGCGGACGGCAGCGATTCGAGTCGCACGTGGGGGAGCGCCGTCGGGTGGTCCTGCTGCAGGAACAGCACCAATTCCTCCCGGATCAGGCAACGGAGGTCGAACAGGGAGGCACTGTCGGCCGCGCTGACCAGAATGCGCACGCGGACAAAGCCGGCGGTGGCGTCCGTGATCTGCAGGACCCCCACCCGCTGGTCCCACAGCGGGGTCTCGGCCAGGACCTTCTTCAGCTCGCCGCGCATCGCCTCGACCGGTGCGCGCCAGTCGAGGTCAAACTCCACGGTGCCCATGACCTCGGACTGCCGCCGGGTCCAGTTCTCGAACGGGGTGGTGGTGAAGTACGTTGAGGGCAGGATCAGCCGGCGGTCGTCCCAGATGTGGACCACCACATACGTCAGGGTGATCTCCTCGATGCGGCCCCACTCCTTCTGGACGACCACCACGTCGTCCACCCGGATCGCGTCCGTGAAGGCGAGCTGGATGCCGGCGAAGACGTTGACCAGGGAGGTCTGGGCGGCGAGGCCGGCGACAATCGAGATCACGCCCGCGGAAGCCAGGAGCCCGGCGCCGAGGGCCTGGATCGCGGGGAAGGTCAGCATCGCGCTGCCCAGGGCCACCACCACGATCAGCGCGACGCCGATCCGCCGGGCCAGGATCACCTGGGTGCGCAGCCGCCGGGCGCGGCGGTTGTCCGCGACATCCACCCGGTACCGGGTCAGGACCATCGCCTCGATGATGAGAAGCATGGCGATGGCCAGCCAGGCCAGGGACGCAATCAGCGCAATCAGCAGCAGATGGTCCAGGCCGTGGCGCCATTCGAGGTCCCCGGTGCTTGTGGCCAGCGCGATCCGGACGGCCACCAGGCACAGCGAGAAGCGCAACGGCAGCCGGGCGACGCGGGACGTTTCGCGCAGTTCGGGTTTGCTGCGGTTGAGCCGGAGCACAAGCTTGCGCACCAGCCAGGACAGGACCAGCCCGGCAACCACGGCGAGGGCCATGGCCAGGAACGGCATTGCTTGTGTCAGGAACTCTTGCATTAGTTAAGCTCTAGCAAGCTTCCGCGGGCAATTGAAATCGTCGGTATGTCAACGTGGGTCCGGTCACGCCGCGGCAGAAGTCGCGCAGATGGTGGCAGGCACGGCACGCTGCGGCGCGTCCCGGCGGGTTGTGGCCGCCAACCCGGGACTTTTGGCTCTTGCTTTTGCGCCCGGACGTTCCAGAATGGTCGAACCACTTGAATCCCAGGGGGAGGGTGACATGCGTCGTCTCGCGGCGTTCGGCTCAGCAGCATCGGCCGGTTTCTTAGTTGCGGCACTGCTCGGCGCCTGCGGCGGTCCCGCGGGTCCGGGCCCGACGTCGCCGGCGATGCCCTCCGTGCCCCCACTGACGTCCGCGCCCGGCGCAACAGATGTTGCGCCCACCGAGCCGCCCTCGGCACCCGGCACGCCCGCGCCGACGGCGGCCGACTGGAAGACTTTCAAGACCTCCGACGGGAAGCTGGAGTTCGACCACCCGGCCGAGTGGAGCGTGAAGGACCGCGGCGCCGAGGCCTCGCCCGGCGCGGTGTTCCTCGAGGTCCTCACCGCGGACGGCAAGTCGCTGGCCACGTTGCGGACCAACGTAGCCACAGGCTCGGAATGCACTCAACGGATCCCCTACTCACTGCTAGATCTGGTGCCCGTCCCAGCCTTGGCCCAGCAGGGTGTCACACCGAACTTCATCTTTGAGTTGCGGCTGTATCCGGCAGAGAAGGACCCCATGAAGGCCAACGTCATGGCTTACGGCATCAGCTCGGCGCCCAAACCGTCCGGGCCCGATGCCTGTCCGATCTTCCATTTCTTCACCTGGCCGCCCAGCGGAGCGTCGTTCGGGGGCGTCTACAACCCCTTCGACACCAGCCCGGGCAACGAGGCGAATGTCGACACCCCGGAGGCCTACATGGAGACCTCTGAATTCAAGAACATCAGGAAGATGATCACCTCGCTGCACCCGGCGGGGCAGTAGGACCGGCCCGGGCCATGGTGGGGCGGCAGCGACGCACAGTCTTTCAGGCTCCGTTCGTCTCGGGGCTGCTCCTCACAGGCCTGCTGCTGGCCGGTTGCGGCTCACCGGGGGTGGCGCCCGCAACATCCGGCGCTGCGTCGGCGCCGGATGCTACGTCCGGGGCCCCGTCCCCGGGAAACACTGAGTCGGGAACCGCTACGCAGGGAACGCAGGGAACCCCGCCGACGGGAACAGCATCGGAAACAACACCGGGGACCACGACGCCGGCCACCTCACCTGCGGAGGGGGCCCCGCCGTCGTCGTCCGGGTGGAAGACGTTCACGACGTCGGACGGGACGTTGAGCTTCGACTACCCGGCCACATGGGTGGTCCGGGATCCGGCGGGCCAGGCGCCGCTGGGCGGTGAGTTCGTGGACGTTGTGAACGGCGCCGGGAAGCATATGGCCGCGCTGCGCACCAACATAGTCACGGGCGCCGAATGCGGCGATCAGCAGCCGTACTTGCTCATCGATTCGGAACCGATGCAGGCCCTGAGTGAACCTGGCATGGCCGACCAGACTGTGCCGCGCTACGTTTTCGAGGGCCGCGGTGATGCCACAGCCACTGACGCTTCGCCGCCCACCATCGCGTCGTACGGGATCACCATGATGCCGGAGGAGACCGGACCCGTGTCGTGCCCGATGTTCCAGCTGTTCCTCTGGCCACCCAGCGGGGCGCTGTTCGGCCAAGCCTATGACCCGGCGAAGAACACGACGCCGGGGGACCCCGGGCTGCCGTACCTAGAGAAGGCGAAGCTGTACGCCACCACGGCCGAGTACCAGGACGTTCGGAAGATGATCACGTCCCTGCGTCCTGCGAAGGGTGCGGTGACAGGCGCAGTGACGGAGCCGGCAAAGTAGCCGCAGCCGGGCACCGGGCACCCTCAAAGGATGTCCTGAAAGCCGCAAGCCGGGCACGAGGTGCCCTCAATGCCGCTCCTACGAGCCGCAGCCGGGCACAGCTAAGCAGCCGGCCGTGTGGCCGGCTGGCAAGCTAGACGTGAACTACACGGCGGGCAGGTGCCGGTGTAGGTGACGATGGCCCGGGGCCGACGCATTCTTGCTGGCGCGCTGTCCAGTCCAAGGGTTGTTGCGGGCCTCGCTGATCAGCCCGGTACCGGCGCACTCGCGAACGGCCATGATGCCGTTTGCTGCTTGGCGCTTGTCTTCGAATGGTGTGGAAATTGCTAACACGGTCCCGTCGGCTGCGAGCAGCCGGAAGCGCACATTGGATTCAGAGTCAGTGAAGATTTCGAATTGTCCAGCCATTATTTGTCCTTTTTCTGGCAGTTGTAACCGCCGGTGGTAAGGGGAAGAGCACTTCGGTGTGCTGTTGCCGGGTCGTCGACAAGCTGTTGCAGTGCCGGAAGCTAGCTTTTCGCGGACGGCAGCCGCTCGAAAAGAGGCAAAGGTCCTCTTGTGTCTGGGTGGTGAGACTATGTCTGCACTACCAAACCCGGTCTGCCCAAGCCCTGTATGACCAAAAACTGTGACTAAAATCGGCGCCATTGTGGGCGCTACATTGGGAGCATGACTGAGAAACACCGGGCGCAGTTTCCGGCCGATTCCGGTGAGCCCGTGCGGCTGAACGCCAGGGTCTCCGGTGTGGTTCAAGCTGTTGGCTTCCGGTACTGGACGGTCCGGAAGGCCGAGGAGCTGGGGCTCAGCGGCACGGTCAGGAACAACATGGACGGCTCCGTGGGCATCGTGGCCGAGGGGCCGCAGTCCGTGGTGCTGGAGCTGCGGCGCTGGTTGCGCTCGCCGGAAGCGCCCGGCCGGGTTGACGACGTCGAAGAGTCTGTCTCTGCGGCGACTGGGGAGTTCGGCGGATTCGACGTGGCGTACTAGAGCTAGGGCGTACTAGGGCTAGTGGCGTACTGGGGATGGAGCTGTATTGGGGCTGCAGCTGTACCCGGCTGCTTGGGCGCTCCCGCGACTCAGAAACGGTGGCCTGAGGTGCATGCCAGGACATCGACCCCGGACGGTGACCGGGTGCGGGCCAGACTCCGGGGCGAAGGACCCTCGGCAGCGCGGCGTGAGGCGAGTACGGTGTGCCCATGCAGAAAATTTCGATCGATGCCCTGGCCAGGCAGCAGATCGCGGCTGCCCTCGCGGCAGGGAGCGGACGGGCTGCTGACACCGTGTTCGGCGGGCACGAGAAAGTTCTGCGCCAGACCGTCATGGCGTTCAGGGCCGGGACGCAGCTGAGCGAGCACCAGAACCCGGGCGAGGCGACCGTGTTTGTGCTCCGCGGCTGTGTGCGCCTGCGGGCCGGCAATGAATCCTGGCAGGGCAAGACCGGCGATCTGCTGATCGTGCCGGCGGGACTGCACAGCCTGGAGGCCGAGGAAGACTCGGCGATTTTGATGACGGTGGCAAAAATCAGGACCTGAACGGCCGGCCCGATTCTGTGATGGCCGCATTCATTCGAGGCGAAGGAGAGGCCGAAAGTGAATTCCAGGGATGGCAGAGACCTCGGGCGCCCGCACCCTCGACACGGGGAGCTCCGGGCGGGGACCGGGACGATGGCCGCCGTCGGGGTAACGCAGATCGGGGGCGCGACATGAAAGTCATACCGTCCATCGAGGAGGTCCCGGAAACCCGGCGGTGGTGGGCCAGGGCGGCCTACGCGGCGGTGATCCTCGCGGTGGCTGTCCCCTTGGTGGCTGCGGGTTTTGCAGGCACCATTGCCCTGGTCGTCACCGGGTTGGGCGCCGTGCTGGTGGCCGTGGCCGCGATCTACTGGTTCCTCATCAGCCGCGGTTTCCTGCGCTGGTGTGCGCTGGCCCTGGCGGTGCTGGCCCCGCTGGTGGTGCTGGCCCTGTATGTCCAGGCGAGCCTGCTCCGCGAGGTGGTGATCGCCCTTGCTCTGGCGTTCGTGGCGGTGGTCTGTGCCCGTGCCGCCCTCCGGGAAAGGGGTGAGGGCAAAGCGATGGCCGAGTACCCCGCTCCCACCTGGCGGCATGCCTTCCTGGTGATGAATCCGCGTTCCGGCGGGGGCAAGGTGGTGAAGTTCGATCTCAAGCGGAAGGCCGAGGAACTCGGCGCCGAGGTGGCCCTTCTTGAAGGTCCCGGACAGGTGGACGTCGACGCGTTGGCCCGGCAGGCGGTGGAGCGCGGCGCCGATCTGCTCGGCGTCGCCGGTGGGGACGGAACCCAGGCGCTGGTGGCCGGCATTGCGGCCGAGCACAACCTTCCCTTCCTCGTGATCAGCGCCGGCACCCGCAACCATTTCGCCCTGGACCTCGGGCTCGACCGGGAGGACCCGACGGGCTGCTTGGACGCCCTCCGGGACGGGGTGGAGCTGCACGTCGACCTCGGCAAGATCAACGGCCGCACCTTCGTCAACAACTCATCCTTCGGCGTGTACGCCGAGGTGGTGCAGAGCCCGGAGTACCGCGAAGACAAGGCCGGAACGGTGCTGCAGATGCTTCCCGACCTGATCAAGGGCGCTAAGGGTGCGCGACTTCGAGCCCAGATGGACGGCATGACAGTGGACGGCCCGCAGGCGGTGCTGGTCAGCAACGGTCCGTACGGCAGCAACGACCTCGCGGGCCTGGGCCGCCGGACCCGGCTGGACCGCGGAGTTCTGGGCGCGGTGGCGCTGTCCGCGGCCAGCACCCGCGAAGCGGTCGGCCTGCTGCGCCGTGCCACGAAGCACGGCCTGATCCAACGAGTCGCGGCGGAGGTGGTGGTCGACGCCGACGTGCCCGAGATCCCCGTCGGAGTGGACGGCGAGGCCCTGCTGATGAGCACGCCGGTGCGGTGCAGCATCGAACCCCGCGCCCTGCGGGTCCTGGTTCCGCAGAACCGGCCAGGCGTCCCGCCGGCCCAGCCCTCCCTGGACCTGGTCCGGCTCCGTGAGCTGGCCTGGGGGCGGCACCCGACCGCGCCGACCGCACCGGCGTCCGCCGGCGGCTGATGCCCCGGGCGGTGACAGAGCCGGGCGTCGACAGCGGTTGACCGAGCCGCAGCAGGTCAAGCCTGAACCGCGTGAGCCAGCCACTAGTTGTGTCGTGCCCATAACTGCAGCCACACGAGCAGGCGCGTTTCGGCGTCGTCGAGGTCTATGCCGAACAGCGGCTCCACGCGGGACAAGCGGTACCGGACCGTGTTGACGTGCACGTCCAGCGACTTGGCGGCGTCGATCGCGTTGCCGCCGCAGCTCAGGTAGGCGTAGAGCGTCTCCTCGAAGGATTTCTTATGCTGTTCGTCGTACGCCGCGATGCTGAGCGCGTGCGCCCCGGGCAGCTGGCCGGCGGCGGTCAGCGCCGAGACGAACTGGCGCAGCAAAAGACGCGAGCCGAGGGAGTCGTCGTCGGCCACGATGTCATCGGAATCGGCGGCAATGAGCCCTTCCGCGACGTTGCGCACCAGCTCGGACAGGACCAGTTCCGCGTTGACCCTGGATTCCTCGAGACGGTCGATCGTCGCCGCGACGCCCATCGCCGCCAGGACCGGACGGGAGAGCAACCGGCGCGCATTCTGCACAATCTTCAGGATCGCGCCGCGCTGGAACTGGCGCGACGATTCCGTGGTCTGCGGCAGGACGATGTACACGATGTTGTCCGAGAGCCCGCAGACGGCGGAGGGCAGCCGGATGGCGCAGGCGGTCCGGATGGTGTCGAAGAGCCGGAGGCGGGACTGCAGGGTCTCGGCCGCGATGGCATCGGATGGCCAGATGCC
Organism: Arthrobacter sp. 05L421; assembly: GCF_056397785.1. Classification (NCBI taxonomy): domain Bacteria; kingdom Bacillati; phylum Actinomycetota; class Actinomycetes; order Micrococcales; family Micrococcaceae; genus Arthrobacter; species Arthrobacter sp. 05L421. The sequence continues at coordinate 23,210 of NZ_JBFTOC010000023.1, read as the reverse complement.
CAGGGCCGCCACACGGATCGACGGCGCCGAGATCCCGAGCCTGATGGCCGCCAGTTCGGCGCGTTTCGGATCGAACAGCAGCGGTTGGACCAGATCAATCTGGCGGGTCAGGTTGGAGACGTAGGTGGTCCGTTTGTGCAGGATGTGGAGCGCGGCCACGTTGGCTGCTTCGCGCAGGATCCGGCTGGCGTCCTCGTTGGGGTGGGCGGCCAGTTCCAGGAGCCAGAGCGAGCCCAGCACGGAGTCGCCGGCCCGGATGGCGATGGCCGTGCGCCGGAGCAGGGGATCCTGGGTCGCCACATCCAGTGCATCGGTGGCGGCATGGACCCGGCGGTAGTCGTTGTCCGTTTCCGCTGAATGCGGCACGTGCAGGCTCAGGATGGAATTCCTGCGCGTCTCGTCAATGGGCTGGTCCGGGAGGGTCGAGTACGCCAGGATCGTCTGCTCGGGATCGGCGATTGCGATGGCACCGCCGGCCTGTGCCGCCACCGTGTTGGCGAGGTCGAACAGGTCGCCGGGCCGGATGTCCACCAGGGTCCGTCCCGACTGCCGGTGCGGGATGACGGCGGCATCCATAATCTCCGCGAGCTGGTTCCACGGCACCGAGTCGGAGGCCCGGAACAGCGCCATCCCGTTGTCCCGGGCCGCTGCCCGCAACACCTCGTCCGAGGTGCCGTTGGATTTGTAAACGATCGCCACGTAGCCGGCGTCGCTCAGCTCCCGCACTTTCGCGCCCAGACGCTTGCCGGAGAGGGACAGGCCGATGGCCAGGGCAACGGCGCCGGGGAACCTGGTGGGCCGGGCCGTCGAGTCATAGAGCACCGAACCGGCGACGATCTGCCGGTCATCGGCCGGCATTTCCACGAGGCTGAGAATTTCCGAACCCGCCGAGCGGGCGACGTCGGCCAGCGTGGGCAGGGCGTGCCGCTCCGCCGGAGGCGTCGTCATGGCTTCCCCAAAAAACCCGTTTGGCATTCGCTACTAATCATGGGCCCCTCAATTTGTCGCAATCTCCATAGTGGCGCGGAGCTTCACTTTCTACGCTGAACCATAACGCAGCACAGCAAACGGAAGGCCGTCATTGAAAATCAGCGAAGCCACGCAGCTCATCCAGGTCAAGGCCCCGGTGATATCCCGCCGACGCCGGGTGCTGGCCAACGCGTTCAATGTGGAGGAATACCGGAAATCGGCGCGCCGGGTCCTGCCGGCCGGCATTTTCGATTATTTGGACGGCGGATCTGAAGACGAGGTGACGCTCCGCCGCAATCGGGCCGTCTTCGACGCGTGGGCCCTGATGCCCAGCTGGGGCCCGGTTTCCGGCCCGGACACCAGTGCCACGCTGCTGGGAAAAGAAAGCGCCCTGCCGCTGACCTTGACTCCGACCGGGGCCACCCGGTTGTTCCATCCCGACGGCGAGCTCGCCGTCGCGGCCGCCGCCAGCCGCGCCCGGATCCCCTACGGCTTGGCCGGGCTGAGCACCGTTCCGATGGAGACCATCGCGGAGCGCCATCCGGGCCTGGACCGCTGGTTCAACTTTGGCCTCACCTCTGACGCCCAGGCGATGAAGACCAAACTGGCCCGCTGCGATGCTGCCGGTTTCAACACCTTGATTGTCGGCGTCGACACGCGGGCACTGGGCTCCCGGGAACGGGACCTCCACAACGGCTTCACCGCCCCTCCGGCGCTGACGCTGTCAACCATCGCGGACATCGCCCGGCGCCCTTCCTGGTGGGTCAACTTCCTTCGCGCGGACGGCATCAGTTTCCCTAACCTGGATCCGCAGAGCCCTGCCGCCACCTCCGTGGTGACCCCGACCATGTGGCAGCACATCCTGGGCCACTCGGATGCGAGCAGCGGATGGAAGGAACTCGAGGCGTTGCGGCAGGCCTGGCACGGCAAGATCGTGCTCAAGGGCTGCGTCAACCCGGCCGACGTCGCGAAGGCTTCGGGTATTGGCCTGGACGCCGTGCAGCTGAGCAACCACGGCGGCCGCCAGCTGGACCACATGCTGAGCCCCATGGATGTCCTGCAGGAATCCCGGCAACGCGTGGGCGACTCGATCGAGATCTACGTGGACTCCGGCGTCCGCCGGGGGAGTGACATCCTCAAGGCCCTGGCGCTCGGAGCGGACGCTTGTTCGATCGGCCGGGCCTACCTGTACGGGTTGGTGGCGGCCGGATCGCCGGGTGTCGGACGCATCATTGACATCTTTGGGGACGAACTCCGGCGTACGATGACGCTGGTGGGCGTTTCCAGCATTCCCGAATTGAAGGCACGGGGCGGGGAAATTCTTCGCGACATCCGTCATTCCCCCGAAGTCCTCGAAACAGCAGCCTCAGGCTCCCGACAGTAATTATCCCGGAACAAAATCAGCCCTGAACAATCACCCTGAAAAGTCAGCCCCGAACAATTCGGCACACAGTGCCCTCCCGCAACGTCGCGGGAGTCTCGACGTATCCCTGAACAGCTAAGGAAACCATGCGCACTCGATACCTGCTTCCCGTCCTCACCGTAGTCACGGCAATGTCGCTTTCAGGCTGTGTCAACAACAGCGAACCTGCCGCCACGGCCGGCGCCCCCGGCGCTTCCGGCACGGCGGACGCCGTCACGGTGCAGAAGAACGACTCCCTCGCGGCGTCGCTCCCGGAGAAGATCAAGTCCGCCGGTGTCCTCAACGTCGGCATGGCCAACAACTACCCGCCCAACGAGTTCAAGGACGACAACGGTGCGCCGGCCGGCTGGGCCGTAGACCTGACCAACGCTCTCGGCGGGGTCCTGGGCCTGAAGGTCAACTTCGACATCGGCACCTTCGACAACATCCTTCCGGCGGTGAAGGCCGGAAAGGACGATGTGGGCGTGTCCTCCTTCACCGACACGCTGGAACGCGAAAAGCAGGTGGATTTCGTGAACTACTACTCCGCCGGCATCCAGTGGGCCTCGCCGAAGGGCAAGACCGTGGACCCGAACAACGCCTGCGGGCTCAAGGTCGCCGTCCAGGCCACCACCTACCAGGACACCCACGAGGTGCCCGCGAAGTCCAAGGCCTGCACCGACGCCGGTAAGCCCGCCATCACCGTCTTTAAGTACGACGCGCAGGACCAAGCCACCAACGCCCTGGTGGTCGGCCAGGTCGACGCGATGAGTGCCGATTCACCCGTGACCCTCTACGCAATCTCCAAGACCAAGGACAAGCTGCAGACGGCCGGCAACGCCTTCGAGGTGGCACCGTACGGGATGCCCGTGGCCAAGGACAGCGCCTTCACCCCGGTCCTGCAGAAGGCGCTCCAGACGCTGATCGATGACGGCACCTACAACAAGATCCTGGCCAAGTGGGGCGTGGAATCCGGTGGCGTCAAGACGGCAACGCTGAACGTGGCAGCTAAAGGGTGACCAGTCATAACCGAGCCGGAACCGCGGTCGGCGTCGAACCGGGGATGACGGACGAGCCGACGCCCATTGTCGCCGTCCCGCTGCGCCATCCCTGGCGGATCCTGGTGGCGGTGGTCCTGGTCCTCATGCTGGCGGTGTTCGTGCTGGACGCCGCGCAGCGTCCGGACTTCGGCTGGCCCGACGTCGGCAAGTACATTTTTGACCGCCGGATCAGCCAGGCCGCCTGGGTGACGCTGACGCTGACCATCTACTCGATGATCGGCGCGATTGTCCTGGGCCTGCTGCTGGCCATCATGCGGCTCTCGCCCAACCCGGTGCTGAAAAGCGTGGCGTGGCTGTACATCTGGATCTTCCGCGGAACCCCCGTCTATGTGCAGCTGGTCTTCTGGGGCATCGTGGCCTTGATCTACCCGGTGTTCACGCTGGGCATTCCGTTCACGACGCCGTGGGTCAGCTTCCCGAACGAGATCTTCACCAACCTCTTCATCACCGCGGTGATCGGACTGGCCCTGAACGAGGCCGCGTACATGTCCGAGATTGTCCGCGCCGGGCTGCTGTCCGTGGATGAGGGCCAGGAGGAAGCCTCGACGGCGCTGGCCATGTCCTGGGGGCAGACCATGCGGTATGTGGTGGTTCCCCAAGCGATGAAGATCATCATCCCGCCCACCGGCAACGAAGTGATCTCGATGCTTAAGACCACCTCGCTGGTGGCCGCGATTCCATTGAGCATCGATCTCTACGGGGTGTCCCGCGGCATTTCCGCCGTGACGTTCACTCCGGTGCCGCTGCTGATTGTGGCGTCCCTCTGGTACCTGCTCTTCACCTCGGCACTCATGGTGGGCCAGCATTTCATTGAAAAGCGGTTCTCGCGCGGAACCGGACGGCTCAAGACCGGCAAGGGCCCGACGTCGCCGGATCCGACGGCGGCCTCCGCCACTGCCCCCGGCGCGACGCCGGGCACGGTTCCGGGCGCGCCGCTCAACACGGATTTTGGAGGTAAGGGATGACCGGCATGCCAATGGTGCTCGCGGACCGCGTTTCGAAGAACTTCGGCTCCAACAAGGTGCTGCGCGGGATCAGCCTGGAGGTCAATCCGGGCGAGGTGCTGTGCATCGTGGGTCCCAGCGGTTCGGGCAAATCCACGTTCCTGCGCTGCATCAACCACCTGGAACGGGTGGATGCGGGCCGGCTCTCGGTCGACGGGCAGTTGGTTGGCTACCGTCAGAAGGGGGACAAGCTATACGAGCTGAAGCTCAAGGAGGCCGCCCTTCAGCGCCAGGACATCGGCATGGTCTTCCAGCGGTTCAACCTGTTTCCGCACCTGACGGCGGTGGAGAACATCATCCTGGCCCCGATGCGGGTCAAACGGCTGTCCAAGGCCGCCGCAACCGCACGGGCCAAGGAACTGCTGGAGCGGGTGGGCCTGGGGGACAAGGGCGACCACTACCCGGCGCACCTGTCCGGCGGCCAGCAGCAGCGGGTGGCCATTGCGCGTGCCTTGGCGATGGACCCCAAGCTGATGCTCTTCGATGAGCCCACCAGTGCCCTGGACCCGGAGCTGGTGGGGGAGGTGCTCGACGTCATGAAGGAACTGGCCAAGAGCGGCATGACCATGATCGTGGTGACCCACGAGATGGGGTTCGCCCGCGAGGTGGCCGACACGCTCGTCTTCATGGACGAAGGAGTGGTGGTGGAGGCCGGAGCGCCCCGCCAGATCCTGAGCGATCCGCAGCACCACCGGACCAAGGCGTTCCTTTCCAAGGTCCTCTGACGCCGGGGTTCCGGCGCGGCGCGTGGCGTCCGGTTCGATTTCGGCTGGCGTCGTAGGACAGACTGTTGCCGTGAGCAACTCTCCCCGGACGGGCCTGGCCGTCGCCGGACTCAGCCTGGGCACGTCGCTGAACCCGTTGAATTCCTCGATGATCGCCGTCGCCCTCGTGGTGCTGCGCGAGGACTTCGGGCTCGACGTCGCCACGGTCACCTGGGTGATCACCGCGTTCTACCTCACCTCCGCCGCCGGCCAGCCGCTCATGGGCCGGCTCGCGGACCGCTTCGGCCCGCGGCGGCTGTTCCTGCTGGGCATGGCCCTGGTGGCCGTGACCTGTGCGCTCGCTCCCTTCGCGCCGAACTTCGCGCTGCTGTGCGTCGCGCGGGCCTTCATGGCCCTCGGCACCGCCACCGCGTACCCGAGCGCCGTCGTCATGGTCGCGGCGCTGGCGCGGGAGGCGAACGTGAAGTCCACGCGGCCGCTGGGCCGGATCCAGATGGCGAACACCTCGGCAGCCGCCGTCGGGCCCGTGGTGGGCGGCCTGCTGGTGAGTCTGGTGGGGTGGCAGGCGCTGTTCCTGATCAACGTCCCGCTGTCCCTGGTGGCGATCCTCGTGGTCCGGCGCTTTGCCCCGGCGGACGGTGTCCGGGAGCGCGGCCGGGTGTCGGAACTGGTGCGGGACTCGGACCTGCCCGGCATCGGGGCCTTCATCGGTGCCCTGGTGCTGGTGATGATGGCGCTGCTGAATGTGCTGCCCGACTACCGGTGGTGGCTGCTTGGCGGAGGGCTGGTCCTCGCGGCGCTGTTCGCGTGGCGGGAGCTGCGGTTCAGCCCGCCGTTCCTGGACCTGCGGCTGCTGGGCCGCAACCGGCCGCTGCTGCTGGTCTACCTGGGCTTCGCGCTGTTCAACGGCGTCTACTACTTCGCGTTCTTCGGCCTGCCGCAGCTGCTGCAGACCGCCGGCGGATACAATCCCGGCGTCGTGGGGCTGCTGATGCTGCCGCTCGCCGCGATCTCCGTGGTAGGGACGCCGTTCGCGGTCCGCGCGATCGACAGGTTCGGCGTGCGGCGGGTGCTGATCGCCGGCGTCGTGCTCCTCATTGCCGCGTCGGCGGCGATGTGGCTGCTGACGTTGTCCCTCGCCATCCCGCTGGTGCTCGCCCTGACCGCGTTCCTGGGTGCACCCTATTGCGTGGTCGCCATTTCCTCGAGCCAGGGCATGTACGTTTCCACGCGGCCGGAGGAGCGCGGGGTGGCCGCCGGGATCTTCCAGACCTGCCGCTACTTGGGCGCGATCACGGCGACCGTGCTGATCGGCATCTTCTACGGCAGCGGGGTCACCCAGGCGAACTGGGGACTGATGGTGTTCGTCATGCTGGCGCTGGGGGCAGTGGTGTTCATGGTGTCGCTGGCGTGGCGGGAGCGGCGGACAGCCTAGGCTCAAGGGCCGGCCACGATTATTTCTGGGACGCCGGCCGCTACTTCGCCTATTTGGGGTCGAGGATCGTCAAGGCATGTGCGTATTTGGCGGCGAGCCGTTCCCGCTTTTCTGCAGACAAGAGCGCGGTCCGCTCCGGATCCATGTTGTCCGCGATGTCCGCCAGCTTCACTGCGAGCGCAACAGCGCTCTTGCGGATTTCCAGGTAGTACCCGTCGCCCTTGTTTGATTCGGTCCGCGTGAGCAGGACGACGGCGTCCACGACGTCCCGGCTGATGCCTGCGGCGATCAGGTCTGAGGCCGTGACGCCGCAATCCTCAATCACGTCATGCAGCCAGGCCGCAGCGATGTGCGACGGGGCCGCATTCATTTTCTTGAGCCCGGCAGCGACGCGGCGCGGATGCTCGATGTAAGCGACGCCAATCTTGTCCGTCTGGTACCGGTGGGCGATCGTCGCAATCTCCTTCGCGGCGGTTATTTCGGAAGTCATTACGTGGGTTTCCATGGAGACCCTTTCTGTCGACCGGCCAAGTTGGGCCTTCGCCGGCATTCACAAGCTACCTAGGGGCTGTGACATTCATCGCGTGGACCCGAAAATGTCACTGCCACGCGACACGATGGTCTCGTACACAGCTCACGAAAGGGGACGAGGGATGCTCGAAACACTTTCATTGCCCGACACACAGCTTGAATTGATGCTTGGCGTTCAATCTGAGGAATCCCTCGAATGGCAGGCCGAACTGGACGGTAGCTACACCGGATGGCATGACGTGGAATCCGCGGATCAACTCGTCGCCATCGCTCAAAGCATCACCGCGGAGGATGACTGGTTCACGGTTCAGACGAAAGACCTGGATGAGCAACCGTCCGGACGGTACGCGCAGGCTGCCAATACCGGCTCGGGATATCTGGTGGAGGTCGCCCAGATCGACGGAGATACCACGCACAATTGGCGCATTGGTATGGGGGCGGGGGCCGACGAATCCGGAAACCTGCCCCACGAGGAGCCCAAGGCTAACCAGATTCTCAGCCTCGCCGCAGTAATCGAGGTACTGATGTCCTGGCTTCACGGGCGCGGATTGCCTTTGGGATACGGCGCGGCGCTGAAGGTCTACCACAGCGCCTGATGCGCCAAGCCTGCCTGATCACTCGGGCGTAGGGGAGCCTCCGCCGTCCGTCAGGCCCATGAACATGGTCTGGTGCAGGATGTTCACGTGCCTGCGGGAGACCTCCACGGCCTCTTGGACATCGCCGGCACGCAGTGCCGCCACCAATGCGACGTGGTCGCAGTTTGATTTATGCAGCAGCTCGATCGGGTAGGGAATGAAGTAGGCATAGAGCTCCGCCAGGGTCTCGTGGTACGCCTCGACGGCGGTGCCCAGCCCCGAGGCCGCGCCCACCAGCTGATGGAACTGCTCGTCCGCCTGGTGGTAGTCGGACCAGTCCGTGGACTCTGCCATGTCCTTGGTCAGCCGGTCCAGGTCGTCCAACTGTTCGGCCGTGGCGTTGACTGCCGCGTAGTGGGTCACGGCGCATTCGAAGAGCAGCCTCCGGTCCACCAGGCGGTTCACGGCCCGGGACTCGGCGGGGGACGCCGCGAGTTCCGCCAAGACGCTGCGCGGGGGTTCATCGGCGACGAACGTTCCGCCGCCCCGGCCGCGGCGGCGGACCACCACGCCCAGTTCCGCCAGGCTCGCCAGTGCGCGGCGGGCAGTAATCGGGCTGACTGACAGGCCCAGGGCCACGTCTTCCTGGTCGGGCAGGCGCTCGCCCGGTTTGAGCAGCCCCAGCGAAATCGCCATGCCGATCCGCAGCCGAACGGCGTCGATGGCGCTGCGCCGGTCGATTCCGGCCAACCTGCCGGCGCCGATGGGCGAAGGCTCGGCGGTGTCCTCCAACTGACGGCTCGTATCCGCTACTTTACGGCCCAATCTCGCCTCTTCCCATAATTAGATCATTCTGATCTAATTTAGTGTAAATCACATCCCCAACGTGGAGAACACCATGCAACGCATCCTTCCCCTCATCGCATCCCAGGCCCGCCCCCGGCTCATCGGCGAACCCGTCTCGGCGTTCGCGGACGAGGTCAAAGCCGCCCTCGCCCCCCAGCCGCACAGCAAGCTGGTGGTCTTTCCGGAGCTCCACCTCTTCGGCGACGAAAGCCCGGACCAGCAGCGCACGGAGGTGCTGCAGAACTCTGCCGAGCCGCTGGACGGTCCACGGGTCAAGGAGCTCCGGCAGCTTGCCGCGGACCTGGGGATCTGGCTGGTGCCGGGTAGCGTCTGCGAGCGCGGCCCGGAAGGCCAGTTGTTCAACACCCAGTTGCTCCTGTCCCCGGAGGGCGGGCTGGCCGGTTATTACCGGAAGGTCTTCCCCTGGCGTCCGTTCGAGCCTTACGACCCCGGCGACCGGTTCACCACCGTGGACCTCCCCGGTATTGGCCGGGTGGGCCTGAACATCTGCTACGACGCGTGGTTCCCGGAGGTCTCACGCCAGCTCGCCTGGATGGGTGCTGAGGTCATCCTCAACGTCGTCAAGACCACCACCCCGGACCGCCGCCAGGAACTGGTACTCGCCAAGGCCAACGCGATCGTCAACCAGGTCTTCGTGGTCAGCGTCAACTGCGCGGGTCCCACCGGCAAGGGCCTGAGCATCATCGTCGACCCCGAGGGCAACACCCTGGCCGAGGCCGGCGACGACGCCCCGGTGCTGCTCACGGCTGAACTAGACCTTGCCGCCGTCGAGCATGTCAGGACCCACGGCACCGAAAATCTCAACCGACCGTGGTCTCAGTTCCGCGACGGCGAGGACGCGATCGAACTGCCCGTCTACCAGGGCCGGATCAACCCGGCCACCTGGTCTCCCCAGTCCTTCAACGCCTAAGGAACCACCGCAACGCGGGGTCACTTACGGCCCATCCGGGCCGCTGGGATGGGCGCTAAGTGACCCCGCGTTGCTTTTGGGTGACCCCGCGTTGCTCTCCGGGTACGGCGACGGCGGGGGCTCGAGCGGGCGCTGATGCACGCATCTTGACACCCTCGAAACCCCGGAATATCTTCTGCCTTAACGAGGCGTTTCGCCCGTTCCTCACTCGTTTTTTCACACTATTGCTCGGCGTTCTGCGCGGACCGCTGATTCCTGCCCGCGGGTTCAAAACCTACCTGCGGGACCAAAAACGGAGAGTCCCTCCGGGGTGGTCTGCGCGTGCGGCCGGGGCACTAGGCCGGGGGGATCCAATTTCGGTCTCGTCTACTAGGAGTCGGAAATGTCTGGAGATGTTGGATTGATTGAGCGGTTTTACAAGGATGTCATTGAGAGTGGAAACCTCGACCTCATTGATGAGCTGGCCGCGGACAGCTATGTGGATCACGAAGAGGCCCTCCCCGGGCAACCGCCCGGCAAGGACGGGGTTAAGTACTTCGTGAAGACGATGCGGTCGGCTTTCCCGGACATCAAGGTCAAGGAGATCATGCCCAGGGTGGCCGCCGGAAACCTGGAGGCGTGCCATGTGGTTCTCACGGGTACGCATCGTGGGGAACTGGCCGGCATCCCGCCAACGGGCAAGAGCGTCGAGTTCGACTGCACTGACATCATTCGTGTCGAGGGAGGCAAAGTGGCCGAGCACTGGGGCACCACGGACAACTTGAGCCTCATGAAGCAGATTGGCGCCGTGGCGGTCGCCTGAACTAGGCGACGAAAAACAGGGCCCGACGCGCGGAACCAAGCCGACGCGCGCAGCAACAGTGGCTGTCCACGTTCCCCTCGGGAAACGCGGACAGCCGTTCGACGTCGGCGTTGTTACGTCTGCCGTTGCGTCAGGCAGCCTGCGCCGGCGCCACGTCAACGACCTGGACCGTCACCCCGGATTGCCGGAAGAGCTCAATCTGATCCGGGTCCGCGCGGTTGTCCGTGACCAGGATCCAGGGGGCGGGAAGCCGCACCCAGGCATGGAACGGGCGCTTGCCCAGCTTGGTGGAATCCGCCAGGACGTAAACGGTGTTGCCGCGGCGTGCCATCAGTTCTTTGAGGCGGGTCTGGGCCTGGTCGGCCTCGCACAGGCCGGCGTCCACCGTGACGGCGTCGGCGCCGAGGAATACGCGATCGAAACTCATCCGCTCCAGGGCTGCCTCGGCGATGGGACCCACGAAGGTCTGGCTGAGTCCGCGGAGGCGCCCGCCCAGGCAGTCCACCTGGATGCCGGGCGAGTCGGCGAGTTCCTGGAGCGTGTTGATGCCCGGGGTGGTGACGGAGAGGTTTTCCCTGTCCCGGAGGGCATGCGCCATCGCCCCGACGGTCGAGCCGCCGTCGAGCAGGATGTTTTCACCCTCCCTGACTTCGGCAGCCGCCCAGGCGGCGATGGCCTGTTTCTGTTCGAACGCCTCGCCGGTCCGCTGCCGCAGGGACGGCTCAGGGTGCGCGCCGAGCGCCACGGCGCCACCGTAGGTCCTGGCGAGTTTTCCCTGCTCGTTCAACTGGGCAAGGTCCCGCCGGATCGTGGAGGCGGTCACGGCAAAATGGCGCGACAAATCTTCCACGGACGCCAGGCCCGTGGTCACGGCGAGGTGGTAGATCTCTTCGCGCCTGGCTTTGGCGGTAGTCATCGTTGGCTCTCCTTCACCGGCTGCTGTCGCATCCGTAGCTGTACCGAGCGGTACATCGTTGTCCTCATGCTATTCGGACCCGGCGCGCATCTGTTCACTGTGCTTCCGTTCATAGGGACGCGCCGCCGCAGATCACATAGTTTTGTCCCGTGATGGACTTCCCGTGGTTCCCCAGCAGGAATCCGGCGAGTGCCGCCACGTCCTCCGGGTCCACGAGTTGGCCCAGCGCGGGCAGGTTTGGCGGCGTGGCGGACCGGCCCGGATCGGCGAGCATCGGCGTGTCCGTGGGTCCTGGGGACAGCACGTTCACCGTGATGCCGCGGGGTGCCAGTTCCTGCGCCCACGTCCGGCCCAGGCCAAGCAGCGCAGCCTTGGTGGCCGCGTACTGGCTCTTGCCGGGGGAGCCGGTGGAGGTCCGGCTGCCCACCAGGAGCACCCGGCCGCCGTCGGGCATCCGCGGAACCAGGGTGTTGGCCAGGGTGCTCGCGGCCGCCACATGGACGGTGAACATCCCGGCCAGCGCCTCAGGATCCAGCTCGCCCAGGACGGCGGTCCGCTGGAAGCCGGCGGCGTGGACCAAGGCATTCACTGGAGGCAGGTCCTGGACGCCTGCGGCCAGGGACGCCGGGTCCGAGAGGTCCACCTGCCGCCACTGGAAGCCCGGCCCGAGCGCGGGTTCGCTCCGGCTGAGCCCGGTCACGTGCCAGCCGTCGGCCAGCAGTCGGGCGGCAATGGCTTTGCCGATGCCCGAGCTGCAGCCGGTGACGACGGCGTGCGGTGTGCTGCTCACTGGAGGTCGCCGCCCGGGGTGCTGGTTCCTTCGGAGGCCCACTGAAGGTCGACGCGGACGTACTTGATGGCCTGCCGGAAGTAGGTGTAGGCGATGTTGAGCGCGCCGTCCGGGCCCTGGTGGATGGACGGGTAGGAGTATTCGCGGTTCAGGCCGTCGCGGGAGTTGTTGGACAGGCAGTAGCCGTCGCCCACGTCCAGGTTCCGCCGGATGGGCCAGCTGCGGCCGGAGTCCTCGGAGATCGCCAGCGTCATCGGGGACCGCGGCGTGCCCCAGAAGGCCTTCTTTTCACCGCCGTCGCCGGCAAACGAACCGGCCGGGGATCCCGCGGTGACCACCGGCTCGGCGATCTGCCCCTGTTCCTCGGCCAGGCCGTCGTCGTCGATCTCGTCGTAGAGCGAAAGCCGCCGCTCGGTGGAGGCCTCGGCGCGGCTGTGGTTGTAGACCAGGGCCAGCCGGCCGTCGGCTAGGGCAACGAACTGGATGGAGGAGTTATTGTTCGGCAGCTCGGTGGGAACGGGTTCGCTCCAGGTGGTGCCGCCGTCGGTGGACCGGGATTCGTAGATCGAGTCGGCCCAGCGGCTGCGGAACAGGGCCAGCAGGGACCCGTCGGCCACGGGCTGGATGTTCATGTGGACGCAGCCCAGGCTGCCCGGCAGGACATGCTCACTCCAGGTGGCGCCGGCGTCGTCGGAAATCATGACCGCGCTGTCGTCGCTGTTGCCCACCCACTTCTCGCCGGGGGTGGTGATGCAGCGGAAGATCGGGATGATCAGCCGGCCAGACGGCAGCACCACGGGCACTTGCCGGACGAACACGCCCCCGGTGGCGTTGGCGGGGAACAGGGTCTCCACCGGGCCCCAGGTCCGGCCACTGTCCGGGGAGATGCGGCGGCGGACCTCGGCGGTGTCCTGGTTGCCCGCCTTCTGCGCGGTGTACAGCAGCCACAGCCGGTGGTCCGGGGCGGCGAACAGGATGGGGTTCTGTTCCGAACGGGCGGAGTCGTCGGACAGCTGCTCGGCGGCCGACCACTGGCGGCTGCCGGGCTCCAGGGTGGAGAACCAGATCGAGATGTCCGGCACGCCTTCCTGGGTGCCGCCGAACCACACGCAGCCGAGCCGGCCGTCCGGGAGCGTCAGCAGGTTCGCGGCGTGGCTCTGCACGGTGGGCGCCGGTAGGTACGCGTACAGGCTGCCGCCGGCTTCCTTCACCTCGCCGTCGGGCGTGATGGTGGTGTAGCCGGCGGCGGCGGCAGCGTCACCAGTAAGAGTGTTGGGAGCCTGGGTGCGGGTCGAGTCGGTTGAAGTCACAGGTTAGTCCTTTGCCGTCGCGGCTGTCAGGTGGGCCTTGGCAACCTGCTCCAGGTGGGTCAGGTCGGAGGCGATGGTGGTGAACGTGTAGCCCTGCCGCAGCCGGAGCGCGGCGACGTCACCGGCCGGGGTGTGGATGCCCGCGGCGACGCCGGCAGAGGCGGCGGCCTCGGCGATGGTCTCCAGGGCGGCGTTGAACTCGGTTTCGACGGCGGGGTCGCCGGGGTACGCGGCGCCCACGGCGATGGCGAGGTCTGAGGGGCCCACGTAGATGCCGTCCAGTCCCGGCGTCGCGCAGATTTCCTTGACGTTGGCCAGTCCTTCCGGGGTCTCGATCATGGCGAAGACCAGGGTTGCGGCGTTGGCGTCGGCAGGAACCGGGCCGATCCGCAGGGCCGAGCGCATGGGGCCGTAGGACCGGCCGCCCAGCGGCGGGTACTTGGCCGCGGCGACGGCCGCGGCGGCGTCTGCCGCGGAGTTGACCAGCGGGACGATCACGCCGACGGCGCCGGCGTCGAGCGCCTTGCCGATCGCGGTGAAGTCGTTGCCCTTCACCCGCACCATCCCGACGGCGGTGTGCCCGGCGTCGATTGCCATGAGCCCGTTCAGCACGCCCGAGTAGCCCAGCAGCCCGTGTTGCGCGTCCAGCGCCACGTAGTCATAGCCGAGCCGGCCGATGCGCTCGGTGGCGACCGGCGCGTCCAGGACGGCCCAGTAGCCGACGGCCTGCTCGCGGGTGCGGATTTTGCGGGCGAATTCGGTGGCGAGTTCCGATGTCATGTTGTCTCTTCTGCCTTCAGTCGGGGAATTCAGTCGGGGGAGTGGTTGCGTATGTCAGCGGTTGTAGGCGGGCATGGGGCCGCGGAGGCCGGCGCCGACGGCATCGCACGCCTCCGAAACGGCTGCGGGCAGCGGACCCTTGGCCACGGCGGCGATGTTGGCCTGCAGCTGCTCCACCTTCGATCCGCCCAGCAGCATGGAGCCGACGCCGTCGCGGTAGGCGAGCCAGCGCAGGGACAGCTCGGCCAGGCTGATGCCAAGTTCCTGCGCAATGAGGGAGAGTTCGTTGACGGCCTCGAACAGCTGCTTGTCCCAGTACCGCTGGGTGTACATGGCGGCCAGCTTGGAGTCGCCGTAGCGTCCCTCGGTCGGCTTGGCGTCGAAGCTGTGCTTGCCGGTTAGCAGGCCGCCGCCGAGCGGGTTGTAGACCATGGTGTGGACCTGGTGGGTGGCGGCGAATTCGAGATATTCCTCCTCCACCCGGCGGGCCACCAGGTTGTAGAGCTGCTGCGCGACCACCGGGCGGGGTGCGCCCACTTCGCGGGCCACGTGGATGACGTCGGCGATCTGCCAGGCGGCGAAGTTGGACACGCCCAGGGCGCCGATTTTGCCTTCGGCGGCGAGCTCGGCCACGGTGCCCAGGCTTTCCTGCAGCGGGGTGGCCCGGTCCGGCTGGTGCAGGTAGAAGAGGTCGATGCTGTCCGTGCCGAGCCGGCGCAGGCTGCCCTCCACGCTGTTGCGCAGCCCCTCCTTGGACAGCGGGGCGTGCTGGCCGTGGTCCGGGTGCGGCATGCCCGCCTTGGAGGCGAGGACGACGTCGGCCCGGCGGTCCTTGAGGAGGCGGGACAGCATCTCCTCGGTGGCTCCGCCGACGTAGGCGTTGGCGGTGTCGATGGTGGTGATGCCGGCGGCGAGCGCCTCGTCCACCATCCGTCCCGCGGTGGCCTCATCGGCGGTGTCGCCGAACGTCATGGTGCCCAGGACGAGCCTGGAGATCGGTAGCTTCAGGCCGTCCACTGGCGTACCTTGCGACTGGATGCTCATTGGTTGATTCCTCACGGTTGCATTGACGTTTGGTTGCGTTGACGGGTGGCCAGCGGGCTCAGGCGCTGGTCTTCAGCGCCAGCGATGAGACCAGGTGCCGCGGCTTCAGGCCGGTCATGGTGGACGGGTCGAGGGCTGCCCGGCGGAGCCGGCGGGTGTAGTCCTCCTGCGGCGCGGTCAGCACCTGCGCCGTCGTTCCGTGCTCCACAAGCTTTCCGCGCTGCATGACCATCACGGTATCGCTGATCTCCTGCACCACGCCGAGGTTGTGTGAAATGAAGACGTAGGTGATGCCGGTTTCGTCCTGGATGGATTTGAGCAGCCGGAGCACCTGGGCCTGCACCGAGACGTCCAGTGCGCTCGTGGCTTCGTCGCAGACCAGCAGTTCCGGCTTGGACGCCAGCGCCCGGGCAATCCCGATCCGCTGCCGCTGCCCGCCGGAGAACTCTGACGGATGCTTGTCCAGGGATGCTACAGGCAGGCCCACCTGGTCGATCAGGCTGGCCGCCGCCTTGTGCCTCTCCCTCCGCGACCGGACACCCTGGAGCTTCAGCGGCTCGGCCACGATTTCCTGCGCCGTGAGGTGCGGGTCGAGGGAACCGTAGGGGTCCTGGAAGACCATCTGGAATTTGGAGCGCAGGGGCCGGAGCTTGGCCTCGCTAAGCGCCGCTAGATCCGTTCCGTCCAGCTCGATCCGCCCGCTGGTCGGCGTGACCAGGCGCATCAGCGCCTTGGCGATGGTGGACTTTCCGCAACCGGATTCCCCGACGACGGCGATCGTCTTGCCCTTCTCCACCGAGAAGGAGACGTCGTCCACGGCCCGGAAGGTTCCGCCGGAGACGTGGTAGTCCACCACGAGGTTTTCGACGGAAAGGAACGGCTTATTCATGGCTGGCTCCGGTCATGGTCAGGGGGGTGCCGGCCGCCGGCGATTCGTCCCACACGCCCAGGACGGGGATGGCGGCGAGCAGCTTGCGGGTGTACTCGGTGGCGGGGTTGTCGACGATCTGCTGGACCTCGCCGGACTCGACGAACGCGCCGTCCTTCATGACGTGGATCCGGTCCGAGATCAGCCGTGCCACCCCGAGGTCGTGCGTGATCATCAGGATGCCGATGCCGCGCTGTTCCTGCAGTTCGAGCAGCAGGTCCAGGATGCCGGCCTGCACGGTGACGTCCAGGGCGGACGTGGGCTCATCGGCCACCAGCAGCTGCGGTTCGCTGGCCAGCGCGATGGCGATCAGGACGCGCTGCAGCATGCCGCCGGAGAGCTGGTGCGGGTATTTCTTTAGCTGCGCATCCGGGGTGGGGATGTGCACTTGTTCCAGCAGCCGGACGGCGCGGGCATGGACGGCGCCCTTCTCCTTGGTCGAGGCCGCGCCGGCGATCCGGATGGCTTCAAAGAGCTGGTTGCCGATCGAGTGCACCGGGCTCAGCGCCGTCATGGGGTCCTGCGGAATCAGCGCGAGCGTCTTGCCCCGGACCTTGTTGATCGCCTTGGGATCGGCGATCACATCCACGCCGTCGATCCGGACCGATCCGGAGATCACGGCGAGGTCCTCCGGCAGGAGCCGGAGGAGGCCCATCGCCGTCGTCGATTTTCCGGAACCGGACTCACCGATGATGGTGACCGTCTCTCCCCGGTGGATGGTGAAGCTGACGGAATCCACGGCGCGGACAATGCCGGCGTCGGTGATCAGTTCCACCTGGAAGTCGCGGACTTCCAGCAGCGGCTGTTCGGCGGTTTTCGCATGCAGGTTCATCTCAGGCACCCTTCTTCTTGCGGCGGGGACGGTCGCGGAGGCCGTCGCCCAGCAGGTTCACGCCCACCACCATGAGCACGATCACCAGGCCCGGCAGGGTCACCAGCCACCAGGCGGTGGTGATGTAGTCCTGGCCGTCGGAGATGATGCGCCCCCACGTGGCGAACGGACGCTGCGGGCCGGCGCCGAGGAAGCTCAGCGCGCTTTCCAGCAGCACGGCCTGGGCCAGGAGGAGCAGGACCACCAGCGTGGCCTGCTTGATGACGTTGGGGATGATGTGCTGGATCAGGATCTGCACGCGGTGCAGGCCCAGGATCCGGGCGGCGGAGACGTAGGGCTTCTCGCGCTCTACCAGCACCATGGACCGGGTCAGCCGAGCCACCTCGGGCCATTGGGCAATGGCGATCACGAACGTGATGACCGGAATGGACGGGCCGAAGAGCGCCACCACCAGCAGCAGCATCATCAGCAGCGGCAGGGACATCTGCGCCTCGATCAGGCGGGAGACCACGGTGTCCAGCTTGCCGCCGAAGTACCCGGCGGCCGCGCCGGCGATGACGCCGAGGACGCCGGAGACCACCACGGCGAGGACGCCGATGGTGAGCGAGACCTGGCCGCCGTGCAGGACGCGGGAGAGTAGGTCGCGGCCCAGTTGGTCGGTGCCGAACAGGTGTCCTTCCGTCAGCGGGTGAAGCAGCCGCTGTGCAAGGTCCTGGTGGTTGGGGTCGGGCAGCGGCAGGAGCCCGGCCAGCAGGATTGGAACGGCCACGAGCAGGGTGCAGACGATGCCGACGCGGATCTTCACCTTGGCGGCGATCCGGCGGCGGGTGGCGCCGGCCTTGGCGATCAGCTGCTTGGTGACGGCGCTGGGGGAGGGCTTCCGGGCGGGCGGTTCTGCCAGGGCTGTTGGGGTTTCTGCGGAAGGAGCTGCGGTATCGCTGAGGCTCATGCTGTGGCCGCCTTTCCAAGACGAACGCGGGGATCAAGCAGTGGGTAGGCGAGGTCGATGACCAGCTGGACGGCAACCGCGAGCAGCGCAGTGAGGAGGACCGTGGCCTGGATCAGCGGGTAGTCGCGGGTTTCGAGTGCGCGGACGATCAGGGAGCCGACGCCGGGCCACGCGAAGACCACTTCCACTACCACCACGCCGTTGAGCATGGCCGCGAAGCGGGTGCCCAAGGCAGTGAAGACCGGGATGGCCGAGTTGCCCATGGCGTAGCGCCAGGTCAGGAAGGAGTTCCGGACGCCGCGGGAGCGGGCCACGGTCAGGTAGGGTGCGGCGAAGTTCGTTGTCATTTCGCGCCGGACCATCCGCGAGATCAGGGCGATCTGCAGGATGGCGATGGTGACCGTCGGCAGGACCAGACCACCCCAGGTGGCGAAGCCCGAGGCCGGAAAAATCGGGATGATGACGGCGAAGACCGTGAGCAGCATGATGCCGGTCCAGAAGTCCGGCATGGACTGCCCGGCGATGGTCAGGACGTTGACGCCGAATTCCTTCTTGGTGTCCGGGCGGCGGGACATCCAGACGCCCAGCGGGATGGCGACTACTGCGGTGAGCAGGATCGAGGCCGTGGCCAGGGTCAGCGTGTACGGCATCCGTTCCAAGACCACCTGCATGGCCGGGGCCTGGAAGGAGTAGGACATGCCGAGGTTGCCGGTGAACAGCTGCTGCAGGAAGATCCAGTATTGCTCGATCAGGGGCAGGTCCAGGCCGAACTGCTCCCGGACCTTGGCGAGCTGCTCGGTGGTGGCCAGCGGTCCGGCGTAGGCCACGGCTGGGTCGCCCGGGGCCATCCGGATCAGGACGAACACGGTGGAGACAGTGAGGAACACGGTCAGCAGGCCCTGTCCGAGCCTCTTGAGGATGTAAGTCGTCATGGTCTAGGCCTCCAGCCGGACGTCAGCAAGCGGGTAGGAGTTGGTGGGCGCCAACGAGAGGCCACCCACGCGCTCCCGGTGGGCCAGTACGGACTTGGGCACGAACGCCCAGGCGCAGGGCCAGGTCTCCCAGATGGCCTTCTGGGCCACTGCGAGCAGTTGCTGCCGGCGCACGGGGTCCACCTCGGTAGCGGCGGCCTGGATCTTGGCCTGCACCTCGGGCACCACGTACCCCTGGTAGGTGTCGCGGGTCTTTTCCTTCTCCGCGGTGCCGGCGTACATACCCTGCATCATGGTGATGGCCAGGCCGGTGGGGCTGCTGAAACCGTTGCCCAGCAGGTCCCAGTCGCCTTCCTTGCCTTGGCGCCAGGCCGAGATGTTGCCGCCGGCCTCGAACTGCTGGAGCTGGGCCTTGACTCCGATGTTGCCGAACATCTCTACCAGGGCCTCCATGACGGAGGTGTCGGACGCGAATTCGCCGGTTTCCCAGATGATCTTCAGGCTGAGGTCGTTGACGCCCAGGCTCTTCAGGGTTGCCTTGGCCTTCTCGGGATCGTAGGTGTAGGTGCCGGTCTTGGCGAAGCCGGTCAGGCTGGACGGGGTGACGCCCTCGGCCTGGCTGACGGAGTTCACCAGCACGTCCTTGACCAGGGCTTCGCCGTTGATGGCCCAGCTGAGGGCCTCGCGGACCCGGGCGTCGGCCAGCGGGTGCCCGGCCGGTTTACGGAAGTTGTAGAAGATCTGGTTCAGCCGCAGGCTGGATGCCTCTTTAAGTACGACGCCGGGAAGTCCGGCCAGCTGTTCGCGCGAGTCGGGCGTGATGGAGTCGATGACGTCCACCTCGCCGCTGCGCAGCGCAATGACGCGGCTGGATTCCTCCGGCAGGAACCGTACCTCGACGGTGTCCACCGCCGGTGCGGGGCCCCAGTAGTTCTCGTTGCGGCGGAGGCTGTAGGTGCCGGCGCCTCGGTTGAACTTGGTCACGACGTACGGGCCGGTGCCCACGCCGTCCTGCAGTTCTTCGGGCTTGTTCTTGGCCGCGGGGCTGATCAGGATCATGCTCATGAGTGAGTCCAGGATGGGGATGGGCTTCTTGGATTCCATCCGGAACGTACGGTCATCAACCGGCACCACGGTGGGGAACTCGGGGAAGAAGCCGGCAACGAAGGAGCCCTGGACCTGCTGGTACATCTTGAGGGCCGTGGCGACGTCCTCGATCTTCAGCGGCGTGCCGTCAGAGTACTTGACGCCCTCGCGGAGCCGGACGGTCCATACCGTGGGCGAGGTCATTTTGAAGCTTTCGGCCAGGACCAGGACGGGCTTGGTTTCGGGGCCGATTGCTGTGAGACCCTGGCGTACGGCGCGCTGGACCGTGACGGCGGCGTCGAACTGGTTGAGTTTGTTGTCCAGACTGACCAGGGACCGGTTGAGCGCCAGGGTCAGGGTGCTGGGGCCCGGCAGGCCGGTGGGGCCGGCGCATCCGGCGACGCTGCCTGTGCCCAGGAGAAGTCCGGCGAATGCGCCGAATTGCAGCAGGCGGCGCCGGGAAATCTCACTTCCTTGAGGAAGAACGGTCATCGTTGACCTCTCGGTAGAACGGGGGACGGCTGGGGACCGGATGGCCTGCGCCGTGTTACATGGATCACCTTGCCACGTTTGCGCGATTCGCGCAACAGTTCTAGCGCGATTCGCGCAGTTGTGTCATGATGAGGACATCGACAGCTTGATGAAGAGCTCGATCACCAGCTTCATTGCCAGCTCATTTGCTGGCTCGCTATCCAGTCCAAGTGGCAGTTGCTTCACCAGCTCAATGACCAGTTCGATCCAAGGGAGGAGGGGACATGGCAACAGTGCTCATACAGGCCGATGACTTTTCCGGCGCCGCTGAAGTAGGGGAGTGTTTTGCCCGGCAGGGATTCGACACACGGATCCTGCTCGAACCATCTTCCGCGACTTCCGACGTGATTGTTGTTGACACGCACTCGAGGTCATCCTCTGCGGAGGAGGCTGCAAGCGCCGTGGCCAGGGTCTTTGCAGCCCAGGACGCGGCGCGGACACCCGTGCTGTTCAAGAAGAGCGATTCGCTGTGGCGTGGGAACGTGGGCGCCGAAGTGGCGGCCCTGACGGACCTCGGCTACCACGTGCTGATTGCCGGAGCCCTCCCGCAGCTGCGGCGCACCGTAGTGGACGGACGTCCCTACGCTGACGGCGTTCCGCTGGCCGAAACCGGACTCTGGCACGCGGAGGCGGCTGCGCCGCCGTCCCGGGTGGCGGACGTGCTGGCGGGAAGTTCCGGGCAGGGGCTGGATCTCGCTGAAGTGCGCTCGCCGAACTTAGCCGAACGGCTCCTGCAGTTGTTCTCAGGTGACGGTGCCAAGACCGTGGTAGTCGATGGCGAAACCGAGGCGGATCTGGAAGCCGTGGTCGACGCCCTGGCGCAGTTGGACTACTCCGCCGACGATCGCAGAATCGTCCTGGTGGGTACGGGCGGTATCGCTGCCCGGCTCGCACAGACTCTACGACCCGGGGCGGGCGCTGCGGCGGACACAAAAAACCCAGTCCCTGCGCGAATCGCGCAGGGCGCCGGGGACGGAAGTACCTCGGACCCCACTGACAGCAGTGCCGCGCGGCCGGTGCTCGCCGTCGTCGGTTCCGCGTCCGAGGCCGCACGCAGGCAACTGCGCGAGCTGCAGGAAGGCGGATTCAAGCTCGTCGGGCTGAGCCCGGAAGAACTTCGCCAGCCCGGGACGGCCCTGAAGCTACAGCTTGTCCGTGCGGCGCTGGCCGCCGGCGAACTGGTGGTCGTGACCGTCACCGCGGACCGCGTGGATCCCCGCGAAGCCGGCGCGATCGTCCGCGACCTGGCGGATTTCGTGTCCGCCGCCGTCGTCCCGCAGTCGGGATCCGCCGTCGTCGTTCCCGATCTGATCCTGACCGGCGGCGAGACCGCCCGGGAGGTGCTGGACCGCCTCGGCATCCGGGCGCTGGAACCGCTCGGCGCCGAACAGCACGGCGCGGTGGTCAGCCTCGCCGACGACGGCGGGCTGGTGGGCACCAAGCCCGGCAGCTTCGGCGACGACCAGGCCCTGCTGCAGCTCTACCGCTCGATCCAAAGCCGCCGGGCCAGTGAATCGGCCGGCACTGCACGCCAAGAACCACTCGACCCTTCCGCAAAATCTGGAGAAACCATGAATTCAGTCTTGAAAGCAGCCGAGTTGAATGCCACCGATTTGAAGGCAACAGCACAGGACGCCCGCCCCGTCATCGCCGTCACCATGGGCGACGGCGCCGGCGTCGGACCCGAAGTGACGGTAGGCGCGCTGCTGGCCGAGAACGCATACCGGGACTGCCGGCCGATCGTCATTGGCGACGTGTACCGGCTGGAACTGGGTGTGAAGGCGCTGGGCGTCCAGGCCGACATAGTGGAGATCCAGGATGTGGCCGAGGCCGTGTTCGAACCGGGCCGCATCAACGTGATTGATCCTAAGCTGCTCTCGCACGACCTGCCGTGGGGTGTGGAATCCGCGGAGGCCGGCAATGCCGCCTACCACTACATCCGGATCGCCTGCGAGCTCGGGATGAAGGGTGAGGTGCAGGGGATCTGCACTGCGCCGCTGAACAAGGCCGCGCTGCACAAGGCCGGGCACGTCTACCCGGGCCACACGGAGCTGCTGGCGCACTTCATGGGGATTGAGGAAGTGTCCATGATGCTCTCCACGCCCAAGGTCAAGGTCATCCACGTCACCACGCACATCGGCCTGATCGATGCGATCAACAAGATCGAGCCCGGTCTGGTGGAACGGACCGTCCGTCGCGGCTACAGCGCCATGCAGCGCGCCGGCATCGCCAACCCCAAGATCGGCGTCTGCGCCATCAACCCCCACGCGGGGGAGAACGGCCTGTTCGGTTACGGCGAGGAAGCGGAGAAGATCACCCCGGCCATCGAGAAGCTGCAGGCCGACGGCATCGACGCCCGCGGCCCGCTCCCGGCGGACACCGCGTTCTTCCTGGCCGGCCGCGGCGACTTCGACCTCATCGTGGCGATGTACCACGACCAGGGCCACGGCCCGGTGAAGGTCCTCGGCATCGAGGCCGGCGTCAACATCACGGTGGGCCTACCGGTGATCCGCACCTCTGTGGACCACGGCACGGCCTTCGACATCGCGGGCAAGGGCATTGTGGACGTTCGCAGCATGATTGAGGCCCTGCGCCAGGCCGCGGAGATGTCCCCGAGCCCGGTGCTACAGAAGTAGCCCCTTCCAACGGCAAACGCGGGGTCACCTACGGCCCATTCCGAGGGGGCAAAGTCAATCAGTGGGAGCAACGCAGGGGGTTAGGCTGCGTGCAGCAGCTGGTTCAGCCGGTTGGCTGGGGTTTCCAGGTTCAGGGTGGGCCGGGGCCGGCGGTTGAGTTTCGCGGCGACCTGCCGGAGGTCCTCGGGGGTGTGA
>NZ_JBFTOC010000022.1:0-56475 GCF_056397785.1 Arthrobacter sp. 05L421 | reverse complement strand
TTCACACCCCCGAGGACCTCCGGCAGGTCGCCGCGAAACTCAACCGCCGGCCCCGGCCCACCCTGAACCTGGAAACCCCAGCCAACCGGCTGAACCAGCTGCTGCACGCAGCCTAACCCCCTGCGTTGCTCCCACTGATTGACTTTGCCGCGTCGGGATGGGCGCTAAGTGACCCCGCGATGCCCATTGCTTTCGGGGGTGCGGGATCAGGCCTCCCGGCCGGCCAGGGCCCGCCACAGGAAATGCTGGCTGCGGCTCTGCAGGGCAGCCGCCTGCCGGTTGTCCGAGGCCCCCGCGTGGCCGCCCTCGAGGGCTTCGTGGAACCAGACATTGGGGATGCCCATGGCCTGCATGCGGGCCGCCATCTTCCTGGCCTGGACCGGGCCCACCCGGTCATCCGAGGTGGCCGTCCAGATAAACGTCTCCGGGTAGTCCACGCCGTCTTTGAGCAGGTGGTACGGGGAGAACGTCTTCAGGAACTCCCACTGTTCCGGCACATCGGGGTCGCCGTATTCGCCGATCCAGGAATAGCCCGCGGAGAGTTTGGTGTACCGGCGCATGTCCAGGAGCGGGACCCCGCAGGACACGGCGCCGAACAGCTCCGGGTACTGCGTGAGCATGTTGCCCACCAGCAGTCCGCCGTTGGAGCCGCCCACGCAGCCGAGCCGCTCCCGGGACGTGACGCCGCGGGAGATCAGGTCCTTCGCCACGGCGGCGAAGTCCTCGTAGGCGCGGTGGCGGTTGCCCTGCAGCGCGGCGCGGTGCCAGGCCGGCCCGTACTCGCCGCCGCCGCGGATGTTCGCCACCACGTAGACGCCGCCGCGGCGGTGCGGGGCCTCACCCACGGCGCCGCTGGACTCCGCAGTCCGTCGCTCCAGCCACGCGCGGCCGATCGCCCCGCTGTATGCCGGAGTCCGCGAAATCTCGAAGCCGCCGTAGCCGGACAGCTGCGTGGGGTTCTGGCCGTCCAGCACGAGGTCCTTGGCGGCCACCTGGAAGTACGGAACCTTCGTCCCATCGCTTGAGACCGCGAAGTGCTGCTGGACTTCGTAGTCGGCCTCGTTGAAGAACGACGGCGAAGTCCGGATCACCTCGTGCGTACTGGTGACGGAGCCACCATCGCGTCCAAGGGTCCCGCGGGTCAAGGTGGTGGGCGTCGTGAAGCCGGTGGCTACGAGCCAGAAGTCGTTCCCTGCTCCCGGAGCCTCGCCCTCGGCCACCGAGGCGTCGCCGCCGGTGCCGTCATCGTCCGAGCCCTCGGCGTCGTCTTCGTCATCCACTGCGAAAGCATTGACGTCGTGCAGGGGCGGGCAGGCGTCCAGCACGGTGGCCTCCCACGCGGCGTCCGTCCCCGGGCGCCGCGGATCCAGGACGTGGATTTCCGAGGACACGTCCCGGAGCAGGTTCAGCAGCAGGAAGTCCCTGGTCCAGCTCCAGGACTGCAGTGAGGTGTGCGGATCGGGCGTGAAGAGCACGGCGAGGTCCCTGGAACCGGCGAGGAAGTCCTCGAACCCGGCAGCGAGCAGGGAACCCGCCGGGTGCGTGGTGCCGTTGACGGTCCAGTCACGCTGCGGGCGGAACAGGAGCCATTCGCGGTGCGAACTCAGGTTCACGTCGGCGGGCACGTCGATCTGTAGCCACTGGCCGTCGCGCAGCACGGAGGTGTTCTTCTCGAAGAAGCTGATCCAGTCGACGGCGAATGTGCGTTCGAAGCCCGGAGTGGAGTCGTGGGCCACGATCGCCATCATGTGGTCCTCGGGAATCTCGAAAATCTGCTCTGCCTGCGCCAAGGAAGACCCCCGGTGCAGCTTCACCCCGGTCCGGGCATAGGACGAGGTGGTCCGTGGCAGGTCCTGGGCGGTGGTGGCGACGAGCAGGGTGTCCCCGTCCAGCCAGGACGCGTTGCCCTTGCCGGTCGGGAGGTCGAATCCGCCGTCGGCCGGGTCCACGAAGCCGCGGGCCTCGACGTCGAACTCCCTGCGGCGGTTCGCGTCCCCGCCGTCGGGCGAGAAGGCCAGCAGGGCCCGCCGGTGCGGTTCACCCGGGCCCGGACGGAGGAAGTTGGCGCCGTGGAAGACCCAGTCCTGGCCCTCGGCAGCGGCGAGGGCGTCGACATCCAGCAGGACATCCCACTCTGGAGTCCCGGCCCGGTAGCTGTCCCAGCTGGTTCGGCGCCACAGGCCCTTGGGGTTGTCCCGGTCCTTCCAAAAGTTGTAGTACCACTCGCCGTGCTTGCCCACCATGGGGATCCGGTCGGTGGAGTCGAGAACCTCCAGGAGCCTGCCCTCCAGGGCGGCGTACTCGGTATCTTCGAGGAGCTCCTCGGTGCGGGCGTTCTGTTCACGGACCCACGCCAGCTGCTCCTGGCCGTAGATGTCCTCCAGCCAGATGTTCTCGTCGACGGGTTCGGGGGAAGTCCCTGCCGCCGGGAGGGCGCCGCTGGCTTGGCCGGACGCGGACGGGTGATCAGCTTCTGTGGTGGTCATTTCTCAATCCAAGAACATCGGTGCGGCAGTAGCAAGTCACGCCGGCGTCAAGCCAGCGGCCGGGTTGCCGATACGCTGGATGCCGTGGGCACATCGCGAAGCATCCGGACGGCAGTGATAGGCGCCGGTCCCCGGGGCACGAGCGTGCTGGAACGGCTCCTCGCCAATTGGCCCTCCGCCGGCGCCGCGGGAACCCTGCACGTCGACGTGATCGACCCCTACCCGGCGGGCCCGGGGCACGTCTGGCAGCCCGGACAGTCGCGGCTGTACCTGATGAACACACAATCCTTCTATCCCACCCTGGTCCCCGAGGACCCGGAACTTGCTCCGCCACTTGCCGGGCACACGTTCGACCAGTGGCGCGAACTCCAGCAGGGCCACCCCCAGCCAGCACTCACTGACGAGGAACGCGACGAGGTGTCCAGGCTCGGCGAGGCGGACTTCCCCAGCCGGGCCCTCTATGGCCGTTACCTGCGGTCCACCCTCGAAGAACTACTCTCCGTGCTGCCAGCCGGCGTCAGCGTGGACTTCCACCCGGCGACGGCGACCTCCGTCCGTCACGCCGCCGCCGAGCCGGTCGACCCGGCGGACGCCGCCCCTGGGGAATCGTCGGTGCGGTTCGACGTCGTGCTCGACGACGGGACGGTGCTTACCGTCGACTCCGTGGTGCTTGCCATGGGCCATCTGGACGCACGGCTGAACGCCGAACAGCGGGAGCTGCTCTCCGCTGCGGAGGAACTCGGACTCCTGTACGTCCCGCCTGCGGCGCCCGCCGACGTCGACTGGTCCGTGGTGCCGGCCGGAAAACCTGTCCTGGTGCGCGGCATGGGCCTGAACTTCTTCGACGTGATGGGACAGCTGACGGAAGGGCGCGGCGGCCGGTTCGTTGCCGGGGAAAGCAACACAGAACTGACGTACCTGCCATCCGGCCGCGAGCCGCTCATCATCGCGGCCTCGCGCCGCGGAACCCCGTACCGGGCGAAGGCGACGCTTACCGGCTACTACCCGGGCGAGGTCCAGTTGCGGTACTGCACCGAGGACGCGATCGCGAAGTTCGCCGAATCCGGAATCCGGCCCTCTTTCGACTTCGACCTCTGGCCGCTGCTGCACCGGGACGCGATCTGGGCCTACTACTCGACCCTCGCGCGCTCGCAGCCCGATGCCATCCTGACCGGGCCGGTCGAGTTCCTGCGCGCCCTGGAGGAGGCCCTACGGCCGCACGCTCACTCGACCGCTAAGTGGGAGAACGCCGCGGAATCGGTGATTTCCGTCCATGTCCGGGCAGCCCACCGTCTGGACCTGCTCGGTCTCGCGGCGCCCCTGGCCCGGCGCTCGTTTGGCTCCCGGATTGAACTGGACGCCGCCGTCGTCGACTACCTTCTCGACGACGCCCTGCGCTCGGCACTGGGCGAGGACGACCCCGTGAAGATGGCGATCGGCGCGCTGCACCACGGCCGGGCGGTACTGAAGACCGCCGTGGCCGACAGCGGCATCACGGACGAATCCTGGGTCGCGGGCCTCCGCGGCTGGTTCGAATCCTTCGTCGAAGGCCTGGCTAGCGGGCCGCCGGCGCTGCGCGCTGAGCAGCTCGCGGCGCTGGCTCGGGCGGGAGTCGTACGCTTTGTGGGTCCGGACCCCAAATTCGGCGTGGACCGCCGGGCCCGGACGTTCACGGCGGCGTCGCCCTGGGTGGGCGGCGAAACCGATGAGACCCTGGGCGAAGGGTCAGAGGGCGCTGGACTGGACAGGGCCGGACTGGACAGCGCTGGACTGGACAGGGCCGGACTGGACCGTGTGGGCGTGGGCTCTGTTAGTGCTGGCGCCGGGGCTTCCGCTGGCGCGAGTGCGGTCGGCGCGAGTGTTGGCGCTGGCAGCGGCATCGTGGGTGGCGCGGGCATGCACAGCGCCGGTGTTCGGGGCCCTGGCTCAGCGAGGGCGCGGACGGAGAGCGCCGTGCCGGGTGCGGTGTCCGCGACGGCGATGATCGAGGCCCTGGCACCGGCCAACCGGGTAGCCGTCAATTCCTCGCCTCTGCTGGAACAGCTGCTCGCCGAGGGGTTGGTGCGGCCGCGCCTCATGATGACCGTGGAGGGAACCCCGGTGGAGACCTCCGGGCTGGAGGTCGTCCCGCATCCGTATCGGCCGGTGGGTGCCAACGGGTCCGTGACGCCGGGACTCTACGTGTTGGGGCTCCAGCTCTCCGCCACGCAATGGGGAACGGCCATTGCCGCCGAGGCCCGGCCGAAGTCAGGCCCCGTCTACCGCAGCGGACAGCGTACCCTCCGCGACGCCGACGAGATCGCCCGCGACATCCTGGCTCATTAGCCCGCCCTCGACCGGTTCTCAGGAACGGACATGTCCTTCCTTGGGGCCGGGCACTGGACATGTGGTGCTTATGTCCAGTGCTGCGGGCCAAGGATGGACATGACCCGTGGTTAGCCTGCCTCGCAAAAACGGACATGCCCTTCCTTGGGGCCGGGCACTGGACACGTGGTGCTTATGTCCAGTGCTGCGGGCCAGGGGAGGGCATGTCCACTGATGCGGTGCTACGCGCCTAGCCCTTGAGGCACTTCTGGTACTGGATCCATGCAATTGAATACTTGATCCAGCCGAAGACGTCGTACCACTTCGTCGGCTTGACCGGAGGCGTGCACTTTGGCGGGACGGGGACGCTGGCCGCGACCAACACGGCCGCTTTCACTACGGTGCCGGATTCGACGGCGGTGAGCGCCAGGGTGCCCGTGCCTGCGGCGGCGCCGGCCGGAACCAACACACTCACATTGGCGGCGCCGGCGCTCACCGGTACCGTGCCAAGGGACGTCACCTTACCTGCAGCATCCGTGAACTCGACGCGCAGCGAGACGTTCACCGGGCTGCCCAGCGAGGTGAGGTCCAGCTTCGAAACGGCCAGGGTGATGGATTCCCCGCCCTTGACCTCGGCCGCCGTCGTGTTCACCACGGCCACCGAGCGTCGGGCGAAGTCGGGCGAGACCGGGTTGTGGGTCTGCAAGTACTTGATCCAGGCATCGCGGTCCACGAGCCCTGAGTCCTTGGTGCCTGCGCCTTCCTTGAAGATGCGGAAGTTGTCGCCACCGGTGGCCAGGAAGTTGAACGTCCCGATCCGGTAGGACTTTGCCGGGTCAATCACTGCACCGTTGACCCGGATCGAGGTGATCCGGTCACCGGCGGCGCGGGCGGCGTCGTAGGTGTAGTTCACATTCTTGGACAGGCCCAGCTGCTGGTACGCGCGGCTGGGAACCGTGCCGTCCGGGTTGGTCTGCCACTGCTGCTCCAGCAGGGTCTTGAACTGGGCACCGGTGAGGGACGTGGTCCACAGATTGTTCACGAACGGCAGTACCGCGTTGGCCTCCGCGTACGTGATGGTGCCGTCGGGCGCGTAGTACAGCTCGTTGCGCAGGCCGCCGGGGTTGACGACGCCGATTTCGGCGGAGCCGAGGTCCGGCGCCTTCAGCGCATCCACCAGGGAGTCCGCCACGAGGTTGCCGAGAGTGGACTCGCTGGCCCGGTCATCGCGCACGGCCGGGGAACCGGCGAACGCCGTGGTGATATCCGCGGTGACCTTCCCGACTGGCTGGTTGCCGACCACGGCGGCTTCGGCCAGGGCCTTGTCCACGATGGTCTTCACGGCCGCGACCCGCGGGTACTGCGCCACCAGGTCGGCAGCCGGCTGCGCGGCGCTGGTGGTGCGCTGGACGTTGCCGGCCTTGTACCCGGTCACCGACATGGTCTTGGTGTCGATGGTCAGCTGGATCTGGCCGATGAACTCGCCGTAGTTTCCGGTCTGGACGATCGGGCGGGTCCTGCCGGTGGGCTGGCCTGCAGAATCCAGGATGGGCGCGTCCCAGGAGTACTGCTTGTGGGTGTGGCCGTTGAAGATCGCGGCAACATCCGGGGTGACCTTCTGGACCATCTTGGCGAAGGGGCCGCCGGCGGCGATTTCCTGCTCCAAAGTGGCGCCGTCGGGCGCGCCTGACCCGGCGCCGTCGTGGTTCTCCACGATGATGACGTCGGCGAGTTTGTCCGCCTTGATCTTTGCCGCGACCCGGTTGATGGCGTCGACGGGATCGCCGAACTCAAGGTCCGCAATGCCCGAGGGCGTGACCAGGGAGGGCACTTCCTGCGTGACGGTGCCGATCACGGCGACCTTGACGCCGTTCATGTCCAGGACGGTGTATTCCGGCAGGACCGGGGTGGTGGTGCCTTTCGCATAGACGTTGGCGCCCAGGTACGGGAACTTGGCGTTGGTCCCGCCGGCGGTGACGCGGTCGCGCAGGTCAGCCCAGCCGCCGTCGAACTCGTGGTTGCCCACCGCGGAGGTGCGCAGGTCCAGTGCGTTCAGCACGTCAATCGTCGGCTGGTCCTTGGCCACCGCCGAGGCGAACAAGGAGGCGCCGATGTTGTCGCCGGCCGAAATGAACGCCGTGGCGCCCGGGGCGGCGGCGGCGCGCAACTTCTCGATGGTCCCCGCGAAGAACACGGTGTTGGAATCGATGCGGCCGTGGAAGTCGTTGATGCCCAGGAAGTTCAGCTCCACGCTGGCCGGGGTGACGGGCAAGTTCAGGCCCACCACCACCGGATCGTGGTCGCTGGCGCGGAACTGGTCCGGAGCGTAGTAGTCGGTGACGTTGTTGTTGTAGCGGCTGTACTCCAGGGCCACGGACTCCACGGAGTTGATGTTCCAGATGTCCGCGCCGGTGACGGCGGCGTTGGCCGCCGGCGAGGCGAGGATGTGATCCAGCGAGCCCACGAGGCCGCCGAACAGATAGGAATGCTTGGCAGAACCGTCGGCGTTTTTCGCCTTCTCGTCCTGGTTGACGTATCCGGCGCCCGTGAGGACGTTGATCGGGTCTTCCTTGGCGTAGGAGTTGAAGTCGCCGATCAGGAAGACCTTGTCGGTGCCCTTGGACTTCTGCAGTTCGTCGGAGAACGCCAGCAGGGACTTGGCCTGGGCGGTGCGGGCGAGGTTGGAGGCGCCCTGGCCCTTGTCGGTGTCCTCCGGTGTGGCGGCGGAACCCTTGGACTTGAAGTGGTTGGCGATCGCGATGAACTTCTTGTCATCGGCGGCGCCCACGGGCTTGAAGACCTGGGCCATCGGCTTGCGGGCGCTGGCGAAAGCGACCGTGTCGTTGTGGATGATGGACTCGCCGATCGGTTCCGCGGCAGCTTTCTTGTAGATGAACGCGGTGCGGATCATGTCCTCATCGGCCAGCGGGGGTGCGTTGGCGGGCGTACGGACATAATCCCAGATCCCCGGGGTGGCGATGTTGAGCGCATCCACCAGCTTGGCGAGCGCGTCGTCCCGGTTCTTGCCGAACTGGGCAGAGTTTTCGACCTCCATCAGGGTGACGACGTCGGCCCCGGACTTGGAGATGGCGGCGACAATCTTGTCCTGCTGCCGTTTGAGGTTTTCCGCGTTCGCGGCGCCGCGGACGTCGCAGCCGCCCTTGACGGTGATGGGGTTGCCGTCCCGGTCCGGGTAGAAGGTGCAGCCCGCCACCTGGTCGCCCGTGGTGGGGAAGTAGTTGAGCACGTTGAAGGAGGCGAGCTTGAGGTTCCCGCCCACGGCGGCCGGAGTGTCCGCCCGGGTGGCGCCGAAGCTTGCCGGCTGGACGGTGTCCGCGTTGGCGGGCGTCAGCTGGGTCAGGGGCTGGAACTTCCAGGCACTGTTCGCATAGCTGAGCACCACGTTGGTTTTGAACGTCACGGGCGCGCCGACCCGGACGTGATCGGCCCGGGTCAGGTACGGGAGCACCTGGGCCTTGGTGGCGGCGTCCTTGAGGAAGTTCGTGGTGGCGCCGTCGTCGAGCTTGATGCCGCGGGCGGCGTTGGCCGCGACCGTGGCCGTGTACTCCGCGGAGCCGAAGGGCGCGACGGCGGTGGGCTGTGCCAGGGCTGTGCTGCCGCCGGCCAGGCCGATCTCGCCGTACTGGTTCAGCGAGAAGTTGTCCGCCACAGTGACCGGACCCTGCGGGGTGAGCAGCATGCCTTCGAGGGACTCGCGGAAGGCCTCGTCGGCGGGGAGGGCGAAGCCGGTGGCCTTGACCTCGGGGGCGGCCTCGGTGAGCTTCTTCAGATCGGCCGCCGCGGTGACGTTCAGCTGGGTCATGCCGAAGAATTCGCTGACTGCGCCGGTGAGTTCGACGTAGTCGCCGATCCTGACGGAGCCGACCGTGGACGGCGAGTAGACGAACACAGCGTCCGACGCCGCGTGGTTGGCTGGCGTGAGATCGCCGCCCGTGCCGGGCGTCTGGACGTAGTAGCCGGCGAAGCCGCCGGTGGGGAACGTGGCAGTGACCCTGCCGCGCGTGGTGACCGCTGATCCGGCCAGCGGGCTCGCGGCGCCGTTGCCCTGGATTTCGGCAATGGTCTTGGCGGCCGGGGGAGTACCCGGTCCCGGATCCACAGGCGGGTCCACGGGAGGGTCGACAGGAGCGGGGGCGGCGCCATTGGCGGCCTTCGGCGTGATGGCCGCGTTGAGCGTGGCGTCAGCGGAGTTGTTGTTGGTGTCCGCGCCGTTGCTGCGGTTCAGGCTCTTGACGTCGGTATTACCCGACGGCGCGGCGGCCGCCTGCGTCTCGAACGTGTTGGAGGTGCCGTAACCGAGCAGGTCGGCGACATTGGCCGGTTCAATGACTGAGCCGGTCGGCAGCGGGTTGAGCGCGCCGGCCTGCCTGGCCAGCACGATCGTGCCGCCAGCCCCGGCCGGGTTGAAACCGGTGGCGGTGGCGTCTGCGGTCGGCAGGTCCGCGCCGGCCGTGCCGTTGCTGCCGCCCTTAAGCAGGTAGTAGCCCTTGGCGGGGATACTCCCGGTCAGGGCAGCCACCGAGCTCGGCGTCCCGGTCCCGGTGCCGGAGCGGTACTGGAGGGACCAGCCCTCCAGCGAGACGGGCTCATCGGAGCCGTTGTAGAGCTCGACGAACTTGTTCTTAAAGGCCGCGCCGGAGCTGCCGCCGCTGAGGTAGGCCTCGTTAATGACCACCGGCGAGGTTCCGGTTGCCGCCGGGGCGGCCTCCACGGCATTGGCCGGCCCCGCCGCCAGCGGAGCCGCGATAAGCGCCGCCGACAAGGCTGTGCCAAGCACTGTTTTCCAGGGTGTTGGTTTCATCCGCTCTAACTCTCATTAGGGTGCCCCGGGTAGGGGGCAGGGTGCCGTTAAAGGCAGGGTGCAGTGCGTCCGCAGGGTGCAGCGGAAAGTGGCCGGCCTGAACTCCTGGTCAAGTCGCGCCGGGCCCATCCAAACAGGGGTGAATGAACAACGCATGGAATAAACGTGCATTCGGCGGGACGTCCCCCAGCGAGACGCGCCGCAGCCTTCCCGGAGCGGCTCGAAAGCCCCGGGCAATGGTGACTGGTGTTGCAGGTGAGCGGCAGCCGGGTGCCTCCACCGGACGCTCCACAGCAGAATACCGGCCAGTAGCCCTTGGGAAAGGGTCTGGCCGGTATTTCTTACAACAATTTTTGTAATTAGGTGGGACGGGCCCTCCGGCCCCGCTCCTTTATGCGTCCGCGGCGGGCTGATCGCCCTGTCCGGTATCAGCCACGATCTTGAACATGGCACCGGTGGGGTCGGTCAGCGTGGCAAGCCGTCCGAAGGGGGTGTCGTCCGGCCCGTCGATCACCGTGGCGCCGAGGGCCACGGCCTTCTCGATGGAGGCATCGGCATCTTCAACGGCGAAGTAGACCTGCCAGTTGGACGGGACCTCGGCGGGGAGGTAGGCCGAAGCATCCATGATCCCGGCCTTAGCCGCCTGGCCTGCGCCCAGTGTGGTGTAACGGAATTCCGGAGTGTCGGACATGACGTCGGTGTCCCAGCCGAACACGTCCTGGTAGAACTTGACGGCGGCGGCGTAATCCTTGGTGTGGAGCTCGTGCCAGGCCGGGGCGCCGGGCTCGGCCGCCAGTTCGTAGCCCGTCATTTCAGCCGGCTGCCAGACGCCGACCGACGCGCCGGTGGCGTCCGCGATCATCGCCATGCTGCCCTGCTCGGGAACCTCCATGGGCTGCATGTAGACCTGGGCGCCGTGCTCCGTGGCGGCCTTGACGGTGGCGGCGGCATCCTCCGAGCGCAGGTACGTGGACCACATGTCCGGCCAGGCGGACTGATCCGCCTGCTTCTGCATCAGGCCGGCCACGGACTTGCCGTCCTTCCAGGCCGTGATGTAGCCGCCGTATTTTTCTTCGTCGCCGGTCTGGTAGGTCCAGCCGAACAACGCCGCGTAGAACGACTTGGCCTTCTCGGCATCGGATGTCATGAGGTCGATCCAGCACGGTGCGCCGTTGGAGTGGTCGGGTGTAGGCATGAGGGCTCCTGCTCTCTGCGGCGGCACGGGCATCGTTGTGCGGCCGCCGGGCTCTGGTGGGTGGTGGAGAAGGGGTTGGAGACTTGGTGGTGGAGACACAGAGAGACTATGACGGGGCACCGACACTTTCAATGGCCCGGCAGGGGGAGCTGCCGTTGGCGGGCAGATTAGGGCGAATACGGGTCCCGGGTCCGCCCTGACCTGCCCGTCAGATGAACTTGCCCCCTGCGGCGCTCGTAGTCGGCCACCGAGCCTGTGGATAACGGGGAACGCGCGGGTGCTCAATGTGGCCTAATGGTCCAATGGCGACGGCTAAACCCCTGCCTAGCGCACTGTCGGCAGGTTCCTTTACGATCGGCGAGGGGCGCCTCCACGGCCTGTCACCCGGACGGATCAAGGCTCGTGATCTCCATGTGCCCAGCCGCGGCATCAGGGTTCCGGCAACCCAGGGGCAGTCGCTGCTCGCCCGAGCCCGGCCGTACACGCAGTTGGGTCCGCCGGATGCCGTGAGTTTCTATTCCGCGGCCCAGATCCACGCTTTCCGCATGCCTGACGCGTTGGGGACCCGCCTTCCGCCGTCGGCCCACTTGCTTCACCTGACTCGGAATGGATCCGCTGCTCCCCGCCGAAAGGGGGTGGTCGGTCACCGCGCGACCTTGGACCCTTCCGACGTCGTGCGCCGTGCGGGCGTGCCAGTGACGAGCGAGGCCCGTACCCTGCTGGACTTGGCCGGAACCGGCCACCTGACCCTTGAGGACCTCGTGGTCATTGCCGACGGCCTGGTGTGTGAGCATCTCCGCTGGCCGCACTCGAAAACTGCGCAGCTTCCCCTGACGGATCTCCGGGACTACACAGCACGCCAGCGCTGCGCGGCCGGTCTTCCATTGCTCCGGAAGGCGCTCACGCTGGTGCGGGTGGGCGTCGATTCACCGCCGGAGACACGGTTGCGCCTGCTCTTTGGCCGCTCCGGATTGCCGCGCTTTGAGCCGGATTTCGTGCTGATCGACGAGCAAGGACTCCCTTTGTGGGTGGACCTTGGGTGCCCGGACTACAAGCTTGCGGTTGAGTACGACGGCGGACATCACCTGACGCCAGCCCAGCATCAGGCAGACGCGCTCCGTGCCGAACGCACTATTGGCGCGGGGTGGCGCCAACTTGTGCTCAGCAACGTGGATGTCAGGGCCGGTGAGGCCTGGGTGCTGGTGCGCGTGCGGCAGGCGTTGCGGGCACAGGGGTGGCCCGGCTGAGGTCCTCCGCGCTCCTGGCTCATGGCGGTAGGCAGACGGCTGCAGGGCAGATCAGGGCGAATACCGGGGATGGATGCGCCCTGATCTGCCCCCAGAATGCGACCGCCCCCCGAAACCGCAAAGGGGCAGCGGCCACAGCGCAAAAATGCCCCCGTTTCCGGCATGAAATGCAGGAAACGGGGGCATTGTTCGCGGAAGGTAAGAGATTCGAACTCTTGGTACGGGGTCACCGCACACTGGTTTTCAAGACCAGCTCCATCGGCCGCTCGGACAACCTTCCCTAACGAGTAGTCTTTCATAGGCAGTCGGCTGCAACAAAAACCATAAAGACGGTGCGCTTGCGGACGCGTGCCGTTCCCCGCCATATTCTGGGGAGTGATGTTGATCGGACCTGGCGATCGCGGCGAACGTGCGCGGAGCCAGTTAGGAATCGGGAGTGCTCCATGAAGGCTGTCTACATTTCAGAGCCCGGCGGACCCGAGGTCCTGGAAGTCCGTGAGGTTCAGGCCCCGGTGGCCGGCCCCGGCGAGGTGCTGATCGACGTCGTGGCCGCGGGCCTTAACCGTGCCGATGTCCAACAGCGCAAAGGGCTCTACCCGCCGCCGCCGGGTGCCTCCGAGGTCCCCGGGCTGGAGGTCTCCGGCCGGATTGCCGGGTTCGGCCCGGGGGTAACCAAGGCATTTTCAGTGGGGGACAAGGTGGTGGCGCTGCTCGCCGGCGGCGGTTATGCCCAGCAAGTGGCCGTTCCTGCCGGGCAGGTCCTGAGGATCCCCGACGGCGTGGATCTGGTCACGGCGGCAGCGTTGCCCGAGGTCGCGGCGACGGTCTATTCCAACCTGATCATGACGGCGCAGCTGCAGCCGGGCGAAACGGTCCTGATCCATGGGGCCACGGGCGGTATTGGCACCATGGCCATCCAGCTGGCCAAGGCGGTTGGCGCCCGGGTGGCGACCACGGCGGGGAACGCGGAAAAGGTCGGCACAGCTAAGGCCTTCCTCGGTGCGGACATCGCCATCAACTACGCGGAGGAAGACTTCCCGGCGAGCCTGCGCGCGCAGAACGGCGGCAAAGGCGCAGATGTCATCCTCGACGTCGTCGGAGCCAGATACCTCGAGCAGAACATCGATGCGCTCGCCGACTACGGGCGGCTCGTGGTGATCGGGCTGCAGGGCGGTGCGAGGGCGGAACTGGACCTTGGGCAGCTGTTGCGGAAGCGGGCCGCCATCATCGCCACCGCACTGCGTCCCCGCCCGGTCGAGGAAAAGAGCGTGATCATGAACGCCGTCCGCGACGCCGTGTGGCCGATGCTCACTGACGGCAGGATCAGGCCCCTCGTGGCCAAGACCTTCCCGCTGGCCCAGGTGGCCGCTGCGCACACGTACTTCGATTCCGGCGACCATGTGGGCAAGGTCCTGCTGGTCATGTAGCAGGGCACCGGCTGGATTAAACCGCAGGCCGGGAGCTACTTATTCCGTCCGGAGCATGCGTTGTTTTGCGGCAGGGGCAGTAAAAGCGATAGCGTAGGTCCATACGCGGTATACACGCGTCTTGGGGCGCGTGTATGCTGTGTGGTTTCGTGACCTCCGGGAGCGCCATGTCTATCCGTCACAGTCTCCTCGCCCTCTTGCAGGACCGCCCGCGCTACGGCTACCAGCTCAGGACCGAATTCGAGGACCGCACGGGTTCCTCCTGGCCGCTGAACATCGGGCAGGTCTACACCACCCTTGACCGGCTGGAACGCGACGGGCTGGTCCGCAACGACGGCGGCGACGGCGACGGGCACGTCATCTACAGCATCACCACGGCCGGCCAGGCAGAAGTCCGTGACTGGTTCGCGGCCCCGGTATCCCGAGCGAACCCGCCCCGCAATGAACTGGCTATCAAGCTCGCGGTCGGCCTCACGATCCCCGGGACCGACGTCGGCGCCATCATCCAGGCCCAGCGGGCCGTGTCCATCCGGGCGCTGCAGGAGTACACAAAGTCCCGCCGCGACACGGCCGCGCTCCAGCGCCCGGCCGACACCGCGAGGCTCCTGGTGCTGGACTCCCTCATCTTCCAGACCGAAGCCGAAGTGCGCTGGCTGGACCTCTGCGAGGCCCGCCTCATGCAGCTCAGCAACCTCCAGGGGTAGCCTGGCGCACCGCTCGTCGCGCGAACCCTGCCGCCGGGCGCAGGACGGCCGCCGGAGGGCGGCCGCATTGGTAGGGTGCGGGGGGCAGTTCTGTACCGGTGGACTGCCCAGCTGGGTTTCTCAAGGAGGAGACATGGGCACAATGCCAGATGGCACAAAACGCGACAGCACGAACAGCGACATGCACAGCAGCGCGCAGGGCAGCAGCACGCACGGAACAGTACAACTCGACGACGGGATCGTCCCGGATCCGTCCCTCCCACCGACGTCGGTGGATGAGTCTGTCCGCGACTCCGCGGACCGCACCTGGACGCCGGCCAAGATCGCGCTGTGGGCGGCCATCGCGCTACTGGGCGGCGTCGCCTGGTTCATGCTCGCTATCATCCGCGGCGAGACCGTCAACGCCATCTGGTTTGTGTTCGCGTCGGTCTGCACGTACCTGATCGGCTACCGCTTCTACTCCAAGGTCATTGAGCGCTACCTGGCCAAGCCCAACGACCGGCGCGCCACCCCGGCCGAATACAAGGCCGATGGCAAGGACTACGTCCGCACGGACCGCAAC
Organism: Arthrobacter sp. 05L421; assembly: GCF_056397785.1. Classification (NCBI taxonomy): domain Bacteria; kingdom Bacillati; phylum Actinomycetota; class Actinomycetes; order Micrococcales; family Micrococcaceae; genus Arthrobacter; species Arthrobacter sp. 05L421. Next base: position 41,728 of record NZ_JBFTOC010000022.1, on the reverse strand, counting down.
GTCCTGTTCGGCCACCACTTCGCCGCCATCGCCGGCGCCGGACCCCTGGTGGGCCCGGTCATCGCGGCCCAGATGGGCTACCTTCCCGGCACGATCTGGATCATCATCGGCGTCGTCCTGGCCGGCGCCGTCCAGGACTACCTCGTCCTGTTCTTCTCCATGCGCCGCGGAGGCCGGTCGCTGGGACAGATGGCCCGCGAGGAACTCGGCGTGATCGGCGGCACCGCCGCCCTCGTCGCGACCCTGCTGATCATGGTGATCATCGTCGCCATCCTTGCCCTGGTGGTGGTCAACGCCCTGGGCGAAAGCCCGTGGGGTGTCTTCTCGGTAGGCATGACCATTCCGATCGCCCTCTTCATGGGCGTGTACCTGCGCTTCATCCGGCCGGGCAAGGTCATGGAGGTCTCCCTGATCGGATTCGTGCTGCTCATGGCCGCCATCATTGGCGGCGGTGCTGTTGCAGGCACCGAGTGGGGTGCCGCGTTCTTCCACCTGGACAAGGTCACCATCGCATGGGGCCTCATCATCTACGGCTTCATCGCAGCCATCCTCCCCGTCTGGCTCCTCTTGGCCCCCCGCGACTACCTCTCCACCTTCATGAAGATCGGCGTGATCGTGATGCTGGCGCTGGCCATCATCGTGGTCCGCCCCGAGATCACTGTGCCGGCGTTCAGTGAGTACGCCGGCCGCGACAACGGTCCGGTCTTCTCCGGCGCCTTGTTCCCGTTCCTGTTCGTCACGATCGCCTGCGGCGCGCTCTCGGGGTTCCACGCCCTGATCGCCTCCGGCACCACACCGAAACTGATCGAGAAGGAACGCCAGACGCGCCTGATCGGCTACGGCGGCATGCTCATGGAATCCTTCGTGGCGATCATGGCCCTCGTGGCCGCGATCTCCATTGACCGCGGCATTTACTTCGCCATGAACGCCCCCGTGGCGCTGACCGGTGGAACGGTCGAGACGGCGGCCGCCTGGGTCAACAGCCTGGGCCTGTCCGGCGTCAACATCACGGCCGGCGATCTCGCGCAGACGGCTAAGGACGTGGGGGAGCAAAGCATTGTGTCCCGCTCCGGCGGCGCGCCCACGCTCGCCGTCGGCCTGGCGCATATCATGCAGCAGTTCATCGGCGGCACCGCGATGATGGCGTTCTGGTACCACTTCGCCATCATGTTCGAGGCACTGTTTATCCTCACGGCGGTCGACGCCGGCACCCGCGTTGCCCGCTTCATGCTCCAGGACTCGATCGGCAACTTCGTCCCGAAGTTCAAGGAGCACTCCTGGCGCCCGGGCGCGTGGCTCTGCACGGCCATCATGGTGGCGGCCTGGGGCGCGGTCCTGATCATGGGCGTCACCGACCCGCTGGGCGGCATCAACACCCTGTTCCCGCTGTTCGGCATCGCCAACCAGTTGCTGGCGGCCATCGCCCTCTCGGTCTGCCTGGCCATTGCAGCCAAGCGCACCGCCCTGAAGTACCTGTGGATCGTGGCGGTGCCGCTGGCTTTCGCCGCCGTCGTGACCATCATGGCGAGCTTCTACAAGATCTTCTCGCCCGTTCCGGCGGTGGGTTACTTCGCTAACAACGCAGCCTTCGCCAAGGCTCTTGCGGACGGCAAGACGTCCTTTGGAACCGCCAAGACCCAGGCCGCCATGGAAGCCGTGGTCCGCAACACCATGGTCCAGGGGTGGCTGTCGATCATCTTCGTGGTGCTGAGCATCGTCGTCATCATCACTGCAGTGATGGCAACCATCAAGGCTCTGCGGAACTCGGCGGCGGGGCTCCCCAACGCCGAGAACGAAGACCCCGCGCGGGCCTCCCGTGTCTTCGCTCCGGCTGGGTTTGTCCCCACGGCGGCGGAGCGCGACCTCATGACCGAGTGGAACCAGCACCCGGCCGGAGAACGGCTCGAAAAGTCCGGGCACCACTGATGCGGAGCCGGACGTGAACGCGGTACTTGCCGGGTTCCGCGGGTTTGCCGGGTACCTCGGCGGAGTGTTGGGCGCCGACGCCTACAAGAAGTACCTGGAGCACCATGAGGCCTCTGGGCACACCGGGCCGCCCCTGACGGAGCGGGAGTTCTGGCGTGACCGGACAGACCGGCAGGACACCAGTCCGCAGGGGCGGTGCTGCTGAGCGGTGTTGCTGAGCGGTGTTGCTGAGCTCTGCTCCTGAGTGGCGCTGCTGTGAGCAGGTGTCCGGCAAGGCTGGGGGAGGGGCGGTGTTGGGACAAGAGTGTCCGACGCCGCCCTTTCCGCTTCCGGCGGATGCCGGGTCCGCGTCGCCCGGCGCGTGAGAGTATGAAGCCATGAGCGATCAGCATGACACTCAGCCCGGCGCCCAACCGGCCGACGACGTCCCCGTGGAAGGCACGCCCCTGGACGACGCCCGGCCCGGCACGCCCTTGGCGTCACCGGCTGCAGCGCCGGCCGGCCACGCCGGTGGACACGGTTCCGGACCCCGGCCGCCCCGCGGAAGCGAACTACAGGACCTCGTGGACCAACCCGCGAAGGTCATGCGGATCGGCACCATGGTCAAGCAGCTGCTGGACGAGGTGAAGTCCGCACCCCTGGACGACAAGGCCCGCGTCAGGCTCGCCGAAATCCACGACCGTTCCATCAAGGAACTCGAGGACGGACTGGCCCCGGAGCTCGTTGAGGAGCTCGAACGGATCAACCTTCCCTTTTCGGAGAACGCCACCCCCTCCGACGCGGAACTGAGGATAGCCCAGGCCCAGCTGGTCGGCTGGCTGGAGGGGCTCTTCCACGGCATCCAGACGGCCATCGCGGCGCAGCACGCCGCCAGGGAACACGCCTACGCCCAGATGCAGCTGCGCCAGCTGCCGCCGGGAACAGTGATCGCGCCGGGTGTCGTCATCGGGGAGAACGGCGAACCGGTCCGGGCCGCGTCGCCGCGCCGTGGCGCGGATTCCTCGGAGGCCCCTGAACCCGTGGACCCGGACCACGGCCCGGGCCAGTACCTCTAGCGCGACCTTGGGCTTCTTCAGCGCAGCACGGCAAGGCCGCAAGGACGACGCCGAACTCGGCAAGGGCCTCTGGCGGCGCGCCCATGACCGATTCAACCGCGGACTTGACCGCTACCACCAGGTCCTCGAGGGGGTCGAGGACGATGCGCTGTACGGCGAACTCGTCGACATCGCCAACCAGCTCTCCGCTCTCGCGCCCCGGGTGCGGCAGGTCTGCGTGGAGGCCCAGCGGCGGTTTCCCAGCAATGGATTGGATATCCCAGGGCCGCTGGCAGGGGTTCACCGGGCACTGTCGACGGCGGGCAATTCTCTGGCGATGACGGCTGAGGCGGCCGCGATGCTCCGGCTCGCCGTTGGCCCGGTCCCGGCGGGGGCTGCGTCGGTGCGGCGGCGCGCCGATTCCGTGCTGGAGCAGGTCCACGACGCCGAGCGGCGGCTTGCCGAGGCGGACGGCACCGGGTCGAGGCCCGCCTGAGCCGTTCCGCTCATTGGCGTCGGCGGTGGCTGGCTCCGGCTTTGCCAGCAGTCCTGATAGTCCCTGTAATCCCGGTGTTCCCGGTATTCCCGGTTACGCGCCTAGCTTAGCTTCGCTCAAACACTGGCCGGACTCCGCCGATGTTGGCAGGATAGTTATATGACTTTTTCACCGGAACTGACTTTCAATGACGGCAACACCATCCCCCAGCTCGGCTACGGGGTGTGGCAGGTTGAAGATGACGTAGCCGAAAAGGTGGTTGTGCAGGCGTTTGAGGCCGGCTTCCGCCACATCGACACGGCAAAGATCTACGGCAACGAAGCAGGGGTGGGCCGCGCCATTGAGCGTTCCGGCCTCAAACCCGAGGAAATTTTCATCACCACCAAGCTGTGGAACGCGGATCAGGGCTACGAGTCCACCCTGAAGGCGTTCGAGGAGTCCATGGAGCGGCTGGGCCTCGAAACCCTGGACCTGTACCTGATCCACTGGATGCAGCCCAAGCAGGACAAATATGTCGACACATGGAAGGCCCTCATCGAGCTCCAGAAGCAGGGCCGGGTCAAGACCATTGGCGTCTCCAACTTCACCAAGGAGGGCCTGCAGCGCCTGATCGATGAGACCGGCGTGGTTCCGGCCATCAACCAGGTCGAGCTGCACCCGTTCTTCAGCCAGGCCGGACTGCGCGAATTCAACGCGTCCAAGGGCATCCTCACCCAGGCCTGGTCGCCGCTGGGCCAGGGCGGCGAGCTTCTGGAGAGCGCCGTCATTTCCGAGATTGCCGCCAAGCACGGCGCCACCCCGGCTCAGGTTGTCATCGCGTGGCACCTGGCCATCGGCAACGTGGTCATCCCGAAGTCGGTGACCGAGTCCCGAATCCGCGAGAACTACGCGGCACTGGACGTTACCCTCGACGAGACCGACATCCAGGCCATCAACGGACTGGACCGTACCGCCGAAGACGCCGGCCGGATCGGCCCGGACCCGGCTGTCTCCGACTTCGCCTAAGCAACAATCCCACGACGCCGGCAGCCAGCCGACGTTCGCGGAGGGCCTTCACCCGGACGGGTGGAGGCCCTCCGTGCTGCCTATGCGGCGGCTCGGTGCTCTTTCGCCGGGATCGCATCGACGACGGCCCAGCCGTCTTCGCCCGCGATGCACCGGCTGGCGAAGCGGTCCGCAGCGGCAGCGTCATCGAAGCTCTCGGTCCGGATCCGGCCGCAGTCGGTGTCCAGGTAGGTGACCGCGAAATACAGTGCGCCGTCCTGTGCGCCGTTGAAATCCGGTTCGAAACTGTGCTGGAAATTCTGGTTGTTCTCCATGATTCCAGTGTGCAACCGACCTCCGACAGTAAGACTTCACTACTCCGGCGTGTTGCCAAGCCGCAACACCCGTTCCCGCGCCAGGACTTCCTTGCGGCGTTCCCGGTCCGCGGCCCGGGCCGTCTGCTGCGCCAGGGCCGCCGCCAGCTCGGAGCGTTTCCGTGCTCCCTTGAGCCCGGCCTCTGCGGCGTCCAGACGCCGTCGGAGGTCGCGCGCCTCATCGGCCAGCCGGGTGGTTTCCGCCATCGCCTCCGCCAACTCCGCGGCCGCGCCGCGTGCTTCCCCGTCGGCCTCCGCTGCGGCCTCCTCGGCCGCCTCCAGGCCGGCCCGCGCCCGCTCCACCGCCGACGGCGTGGGCGTCACCCGTGCTTTCCCGACAGCCCGGAGGCGGGGCTGTTCCGGTGACTTTCCGCCGCCAGTGCTGTCGGATGCGGTCATTGACGAAGGTGCGGTCCGCGACGGGGGTTCGGTCCCGCGAGCGACTGCCGCCGGTTCGGTCCCGGGGGCGCCGGTCCCCGGCTCTGTCCCGCGGACGGTGGCCGTTCCCCGCGCGGTTCCAGTACCGGTTGCCGCGGGCGCGTGGCTCCCAGGGACAGCCACGGCGCCGGCGAGATCGACGACGTCGACCCCGTCCGCCGAAAGTGCCCGGAGCAGCCAGCCGCTCTGCACGGCCGCTGCGGCCCCGGGGTCGGCGGTGGCGGCACGCAAGGTCTGCTCCACTTCCGTCGCCACGGCGGCGCTGATGGCCCGTCCATGCTCGGCTGCCAGGGCTTGTGCCGTCTTTACCGCGCCGGCCAGAAGCCGGCGCCGCTCCTGTGCGAGGCGGCGGAGGTTGGCGGCATCCAAGGCGTCCTGCGCAGCCTGCATCGATGTTCCCAGGCCGGCAAGCTCGCGCAGGATTTCGGGGCTGTGCGCCGCCATCATGTTCACGGCCCACGCCGCCACCGACGGTTTCGGCAGGGCTCGGACATCGGCCGCCAGGGCACGCTGCTCGGCCGCAGTCAGGTCAACGGTGCCGACGTCTTTGGCCGCGGCCGTTCTTGCCGCCACGAACTCGCCATACGGCAATGCATACAGCGGCCCTGCAATGCCCTCAAACTCCCGCGTTCCCATGCAAGAATCATAGGAGTCCGGCCCCGCCACGAACGCCCAGCTCGGGGCCACTTCATGAGACCAGCCGGCGCCAGGTTGCGGAGGAATGCTCACTTGATCGAAATTGGCGGGCTACCGGCCCACGTCCTTCTCGTCCACGCTGTGGTGGTGCTCGCGCCGATCGCAGGCTTGGGCGCCGTTGTATACGCCGTGGCACCGCGCTGGGGGACCTATCTGGCCTGGCCCTTATGCGTCTTGTCGTTGGGACTGGTGCCGGTGACATTGCTGACGGCGCAGGCAGGCGAGCAGCTGGAGAAGGCACGTCCGGCGTCGGCCCTCATTCACGAGCACGCCCAGCAGGGCGATGTGCTCAAGGTCGTTTCCGTGATCTTTTTCGTCCTGGTCGCGGCGATGCTGGTGGTCACCTACGAGCCCTTCGGCCGGAGCCTGGTGTTCCTCGGCGGACTTCGGCGCAACAGGGCCGTCCGGGTGGCGTTCCTGATTGCCGGCGCCGTGGCAGGCGCCTTCTTCATCTACCAGAGCATCATCACGGGACATTCGGGTGCAGCTTCCGTCTGGGCGCGCTAGGTCCGCTCCTCGCGGGCCCGTGAGCCGGCGACGCCAGCCTGTGTCCCTGCAGCCCTAAGCTTGCGGACGGCCTGGAAAAAGGACAATACGCAGGTCAGGCCCCTGTTGCCGGGCCGAGGCAAGGAAGAAAACGCGGAAGGAAATATTAACCAAAGTGGGTCATTTCTTGCCTGCGGCTTGGTACTTTTTGAGAGCCGATCCGCATTGTGTGGGCCGGGGGGACCCACAATGACGGATTGAAAGGCTTCACAACCATGAGCTCACAGCTGTAGAAATTCTGTGCGCCCCCGGGGAACAGCCAAAGGGGCGCCGACGGCACTTCCCGGCTCAGGCCGGACGGCCCTGACGCAGCCGGCCATTACTGCTCCCAGCGACGCTTCCGGCGAACCTGGCAACCGCCCACGCCCTCACGGAGGAACTGTGAAGCTATTCTCGAACCCGCCCCGCCACACCGGCCAGCGGCTCAAACCTGCCGCCGCGGCCCTGCTCGGCTCCGCCCTGGCGGGCGTGCTCGCGCTTTCCGTCCTCGCCGTCTCGGCGCCGGCAGCGACGGGCGGCGCGCCCCTCGCCGTGGGAGCGGCAGCGACTCCGGCGCCCACCGGCTGGCTGCACACCTCCGGCGGGACGATCCTGGACTCGAACAACGCCCCGTACACCATCAAGGCCGCGTCTTGGTTCGGCATGGAAACCCCTGACTGCATGCCTCACGGCCTCTGGGGGACCCTGACCATCGACGACGCCTTGGTCAACATCAAGTCGATGGGGTTCAACACGGTCCGCCTGCCCTTCTCCAACGAGTGCCTCGCAGCGACTTCCATCAAGGGCAACCTGAACTACTGGGCCAACCGCGCCTACGCGCTTGAGGGCAAAACGCCCCTGGTCCTGATGGACACCGTCATCGCCCGCGCCAAGGCCAACGGCCTGAAAATCATCCTGGACAGGCACCGGCCCTCCTCCGCCGATCAGTCCCCGCTCTGGTACACCTCCGCATACCCGGAGTCGAAGTGGATCGCCGACTGGAAGATGCTCGCCACCCGGTACAAGAACGATCCCACCGTCATCGGCGCCGATCTCCACAATGAGCCCGCCGGGGCAGCGACCTGGGGCGGGGCCGCCGCCACCGACTGGCAGGCTGCGTCCACTCGTGGAGGCAACGCCGTCCTTGCCTCCAACCCCAATCTGCTGATCATCATTGAGGGCATTGAAAACCAAGGCAACGGTACCTCCACCTGGTGGGGCGGCGGCCTGGCCGACGTCAAGAACAAGCCGGTCACCCTGGCCACGCCCAATCGCGTGGTCTATTCCCCGCACGATTACCCGGCGTCGCTGTATGCCCAGAAGTGGTTCAGCGACCCCAGCTACCCCAACAACCTGCCAGCCGTGTGGGATGCCAACTGGGGTTACATCCAGAAGCAGGGCATCGCTCCGGTTTTGCTCGGCGAGTTCGGAACCGCGCTGCAGACCACATCCGACAAGCAGTGGATGGCGAAGATCGTCTCCTACCTCGGGACCAATGCCATGAGTTTCGCGTACTGGTCGTTCAATCCGAACAGCGGAATCACTGGAGGACTCGTCCAGGCGGACTGGCGCACCCCGGAGGCCGCCAAACTGACCGCGCTCGCGCCCATCCTGAAGGGCACGCCGTCGCCGTCGCCGACCGCCACTGCCTCGCCGTCGGTTTCCCCGACGCCTACTGCCGCCGCGTCGCCGTCGCCGACGGTGTCTCCCGCGCCGACGACAGGCGGGTCGATCAGCGCGGTCTGGAAACTCGGCAGTTCGTGGACCGGCGGCTACGTGGCCAACATCGAGGTCACCGGGCTCCGGGCGGCCCCCAGCTGGAGCGTGAGCTGGCCCGATCCGAACGTCACCAGGGTGGCCAACTCCTGGGGCATCAACTGCACGGTGGTCCCCAAGGTGTCCGTGACCTGCGGCGGCTCGGACTGGGCCACCAAGATCGCCGCCGGCCAGAAGCTGTCCGTGGGCCTGCAGGTGGATTCGCTAAAAGCCCCAGTCAACCCGGTGCTGACGCTGAAGTAGCATGCCGCGTAAGACCGCGGCATGTTTTTTGACTAGGCGCTTGCTTGGGGGAAATGGCGTGCTTGTGAACTTTCGACGGCGGTCCTGACGGCGGTCCGCTGGGCTCACGATGCCCTCAACCCGCGGCGTATTGACGGCTGCCCGGCTCCGGCGTAGACCATGCCGTATCAAACCAATCGCAGGTCGTTGCCTTGCGGCCTGCCGCCTGTGAGGAGAAGAAAATGGCCGTCGCAGTCATCATGGAATTCGCCGGTGCCACGCTGGAGCAGTACGACCAAGTCATAGGCAAGATGGGCCTTACGCCGGGAGGGCCCGCGCCGGCCGGCGCCCTCGGACACTGGGTGGCCGCCACCGACGACGGGATCCTCGTCACCGACCTCTGGCAGTCGAAGGAGCTCTACGACGCCTTCGCGAAGGACCAGATCGGCCCCTACTCTGCCGAGGCCGGCATCCCCTCGCCACCTACGGTGAAGTATCTGGACGTCCACAATTACTTCACCCCGGGGTCCAGCGCCTGACTGTAGCGCCCCTCCACGACCCGCACCGTGTCGCGGCGCCTCCAAAGCCCGAGGAAGGCCGTGGCCATGATGTCTCCTGCGTCATGCCGGTCCCGGGAGAGCCGAGGGATGAAACCGGCCGTGACCTCAGTGCCCGCCGAGGATCTCCACGAGGGCATACGAGAGGCCGAATCCGACGGCGATCGCGATGCCGGTGGCGGCGCCGGCGTCCCGGAGCCCCTCCGGCACCATACGGGTCGTTACGTTCGTCAGGACGCCGCCGCCGGCGAAGGCCAGCGCGAAGGCCACCACCTCGGGCGGGGCTGCCTGCAGCAGCACCGTGAAGAGGGCCACCGACGCGGCGCACAAGAGCGTCATGGCCAGCCAGGCGGACATGACGCGGCGGGTGGTCATGCCTGACTTGCGCAGCGGTCCGGTGTCGGCCATGGCCTCGGGCACGCCGCAGAGGAAGACAGCGGCAAGCACCGCGGCACTGATGCCGTAGCCGCCAAGTAGCGCCCCGGTGATAACAACCGCTTCGGCGACCACGGACAGCCCGATCACAAGGAACCTGGGCTCGTGGACGGGAGGTTCGGACAGCCGACGGCCGGGCACGGCACCCGTCACCACCCACGCCGTCGCCACGGCCCCGCCGATCAGTCCCACCCCGACATAACCGCTTCCGCCGGCCAGCCGCCCGGCCTCGGCGACGAGCTTATAGGCGACGGCCGAGAGCAGGGCGCCTGCACCGAGCCCGGTCAGGATGCCGAGCAGGACGCTGTTGCCAACGCGCCACCGCAGGGCGAGCAGTCCACCCAAGAAGTACGAGGACCCGGCAAGCAGACCCCAGCCAAATGCCTGCAGCATCGGCGCCCCTTTCGGCATAGGTGCTAAAGCACCGCGCCTAGGCATCATCCCGAACGGCCGAGGGGATGGCAAGGGCCTCAGCCCACCGTGACAGACATGAGTCAGCGCGCATGAGTCCGCGCCGGCGTCTCCCGATGAGGACGGCGCCGGAGTAGCCTGACAGCAAAAGCGAGAAAGGCATTGAGCATGCGCATTCTTCAGACATCCACGGACGCCCTGAACGTCACACGGATCGAAAGGATCGCCTATCTCAACGCTGAAGAGCGGACATTTCTGACCACCACAACCGGCCGGCCCGATTTTGCCACGCCCGGGCAAGGAGAAGTCATCGCCGACATCGGACGGGCCGTTCCTGTCACCTTGGCCTATATCGATGACCAGCTCGAGGGGAGCCTCATCATCGAGCGCCTCACGGACCTGATTGCAAATTACGACTGGCCCGTCATCAGATTTTCCGATGTCCGGGAGGACGCCCGGAAAAAGATCGCCGAAATCCGCTACAGGGAGGCCGAGGATAACGCCGAGCCAGACCGTACCGACCCTCACGAAGACTGATACGGGCAGCGGTCGCAGCCCGCCGCGCATGAGGTCACGAACCCTGTGTCACCCTCCGGTGTTTTGCCTGGGCGCAGATTCAACGCGATCTTCAATCTGCAGGTGGCCAGCCCATCCTCCTATCAGGGATCCAGAATGGCTACCTGGTCATATTGGTTGCGTACGATGACGGCACCATCCAGCGGGAACTGGACAGCAAGTACGGCGCTGCCATCATTGTGGTGCGATCCGCACTCAAACCACATGAGTAGCAACGGCCCAGCCTACTGACGAAGACCCCGGCAAAGGCTCGAAATTGCCGGGAAAAGAAAGATACGTCGACGCCGTTGTCAATGAAAACGAAAGAAACCCCCGGAAATCATTGATTTCCGGGGGTTTCCTTGGCTTGCCGTCAGAGCTTCCTGCCAGAATCGAACTGGCGACCTTCTCATTACGAGTGAGACGCTCTACCAACTGAGCTAAGGAAGCAACCACATGAATGCCCGGCGAACCGGGCGGATCATGCAAGAGACAACTGTAATAGAGTCCCGGCGTCCGGGTCAAAATGAGCGTCTGGGTCCGCATTGCGGCTCCCTGGCGGGCCTAGCAGACGGTGTTGTCCGCCGGGGCCTTGCCATCCACCAGGTAGTCATCCACGGCGTTGCCGATGCAGCTGTTGGAGCGGCCGTAGGCCGTGTGGCCCTCGCCCTTCCAGGTCAGCAGCGAGGCGTTCCCGAGCTGCTTGCGCAGGGCGCTGGCCCATTGCACCGGGGTGGCCGGATCGCCGGTGGTACCCACAACAACAATCGGGGCCGAACCCTTGTACTCCGCCGGGGCAGGGGTCCGGACGTTCTTGTACGGCCAGTCCTTGCAATTGCTGCCGCCGTAGGCGAAGTAGTAACCCAGAGTGGGTGATGCCTTCCGGAGCTCTTGGTCCTCGGCGCGCATGGAAGCGGTGTCGGACACCATCGGATAATCCAGGCAGTTGATGGCGTTGAAGGCGAAAGTGCTGTTCGAGGTGTACGTGCCGCTGGGGTCCCGGTCGGCGCCGAAGTCGGCGAGCTGCAGCATGCCCGTGCCGTCGCCGGTGAGGGCCGTCGCAAGTGCGCGGGTGAGAATTGGCCAGTTGTCATTGTTGTAGAGCGGGATAATGAGGCCGCTGACAAACGTCGAGCCGGAGACCTTCCGGCCGTCCTTCGTCGGCAGCGGATTCGCCTCGGCCGCGGTGATGGCGTTATGGATCTGCTGGACGCCTGCCTCGACGCTTCCCGTGAGCGGGCATCCGGAAGTCTGCTGGCACTTGGCAACATAGGAGTGGAGGGCCTTTTCGAAGGCCGCGGCCTGGCCGCGGGTCAGTTCCTCGTAGCTCAGCGACGGGTCAATGGCGCCGTCGAGGACCAGCCGGCCCACGTTGTCCGGGAACAACGACGCGTAGGTGGAGCCCAGGAGGGTTCCGTAGGAGTATCCGAGGTAGTTCAGCTTCGCGTCGTTGGCCACCCCACGCAGGATGTCGAGGTCCTTCGCGGCGCTGATGGTGTCGATGTGGGCCAGGACCGGGCCGGTCTTCTCCACACACTTGGCCGCGATGGCCTTGTTGTCGGCGAGGGCCTCGTCCAGTCCGGCGTCAGTGTCCAGGGCGTAGCTCTTGGCGCGGGACGCGTCCCGTTCCTTGTCCGTGAGGCAGGTGACCGGGGCGGAACGCTTCACACCGCGGGGATCGAAGCCCACAATGTCATAGGCGGACCGGACTTTGTCCGAAATGTTGGTGTTGGCCGCGTCCCTGACGAAGTCGTAACCCGAGCCGCCGGGGCCGCCCGGATTGACCAGCAGAGTGCCCTTCTTTTCGCCTGTCGTGGCGAGCTTGATGGCGGCAAGCTCAATGCGGTCGCCGTCGGGCTTGCTGTAGTCCAACGGAACCTTGACCTTGGCGCACTGGAAGCCGTCCCCTTCGCACGGCTTCCAGTCGATCTGCTGGGAGTAGTAGCTGCGCAGTTCCGCTGGCGCGGCGTCGACAATTGACGGGTCCGCCTTCCCCTGTGCCACCGATGGCGCGGCACTGGACCCGCCGTCGCCTCCACCGCCGAAAAGGGTGCATGAGGCCAGTGTGATGGCCAGTGCCATGGCGCCGACGGCCCGCACGCCGATCGCCAGGGATCGGGATCTTGCGGGCTGGGGTCGAGCAGGCTTCATGCGGGTTCTCCTTGGAGGATAGGAACGACAGCGTTGATGTTGTTGGTGCGGCCGGGGCCGTCAAATAAGGCTGGCAGCCATCGACTCGATCGTCAGCAGCGGAGCCACGTTGGTGGTGGTGATCCGCGTGCGGGCTTTGTTGACGGCGTCCATGCGGGCAAGAGTCACTTCGGCGGTGGAACGGGAGGCGAAGTCTTCGAGTTCGCTTCTGAGTTCAACGTTGACAAGTTCCACTGCGTTCCCCATCTGGATGATCAGGACATCCCGGTAAAAGGACAGCAGGTCCGTCAGAGTGCGGTCAAGGGAATCGGTGACGGAACGCTTGGCGCGGCGTTTCTGGTCGTCCTCGAGTTGCTTGACCTGGCTCCGCATGGCCGGCGGCAACGTCCCGCTTTCAGGCGCCCCGAGGGTGGCCAGCAGTGCAGTTTTCTCGGCGGCGTCGCGCTCGTCATTGGAGCTGTTGGCTTCCTCGGTGGCGATCTTGACCAGCTTCTCGGCCATCATGACCGCCGCCGTGACGCCGCGAAGGGACAACGGAAACCGCACCGTCTCAAGGCGTCGCTCCCGGGCCTCCGGATCGCGGGCCAGACGGCGGGCGATCCCGACGTGGCTTTGCGCGGCTCGAGCGGCGCGCTCGGCAACCGCCGGGTCCACGCCATCGCGCTTGACCAGCAGGGCCGCGACGGCGGCGGCTGGCGGAAGCCGCAGCGCCACCGCCCGGCAGCGGGAGCGGATCGTCACGAGGACATCGGCGGGGGAGGGCGCGCAGAGCATCCAGACTGTGCGGGGCGTGGGTTCCTCGATGGCCTTGAGCAGCACGTTGGTGGTCCGCTCGGCCATCCGGTCCGCATCCTCCACCACGATGATCCGCCATCGGGCGGACGACGGCCGGTTCCCGGCGGTGGACACGAGCTCGCGTGCCTCATCGATGGTGATGGTGACCTTCTCCGTGCGCACGAACGCGACGTCGGAATGGGTTTCGCCCAGGATGGTCAGGCACGCAGGGCATTCGCCGCAGCCCCGCAGGCTGACGTCCTCCTGGTCACAGTTCAGGGCGGCGGCGAAGGCCTTCGCGGCGTTGGAACGGCCTGAGCCGGGCGGCCCGGTGAAAAGCCACGCGTGCGTCAGCCCCTCACCCTGGGCAGCCTGGCGCAGCTGGGCCACGACGGCGTCCTGGCCCTGGAGGTCGTCCCAGACGCTCATGCTGTGCTGCTTTGGGTGATGGCCAGCAGGGACTCGACGCGCTCGAAGATCCGGGCGGCGAGTTCGGCGACGGGCAGGCGGGCGGGCAGCACCAGGTAGGTGTCGGGCCGGGCCGCGGCCAGGTCCAGGAAGGCCGCCCGGATCTTGGCGTGGAATTCGTCGGCCTCGGACTCGAGGCGGTCTTCGGCGGCCTCGCCGGCTGTGCGCCGCTGCCGGCCAACGGCGGGCTCGACGTCGAGAAGTACCGTCAGGTCCGGCTGCAGGTCCGATGTCGCCCACGCATTGATGTCCCGGACTGCCTCCGTCCCGAGGCCGCGGCCGGCGCCCTGGTAGGCGACCGAGGAGTCGATGTACCGGTCCGTGAGCACGATCTCGCCGCGTTCTAGGGCGGGCCGGATCACCTGGCTTGCGTGCGCGGCGCGGGACGCCGCGAAAATAAGAGCCTCGGTATGGGCGTCGATGTGGCCATGGCCGTGATCCAGCACCAGCGAACGCAGCTTCTCGCCGATCGCCGTGCCGCCCGGTTCCCGGGTCCGCAGCACTGTGAAGCCGCCTGATTCCAGCGCTTTGGCGAGTTCAGCCGCCTGCGTGGACTTGCCGGCGCCGTCTCCGCCCTCGAAGGCAATAAACAGTCCGGGCAACGGGCCTGGCAACTGTTGAGGGGACGCTCCGGGGCTCTGGGTAGTCACTGTTCAAGAGTACCGACAATCACCGGCACTTCCGTGTCCGGCGTAACGGCTTGGGTACCCTGCGGGGCGCCAACGTACCCTGTCCCCATGAGTCTTTCTGAAGAGCAGGCCGCCACGCTTTCGCCGGATTCCCTGGTTGTGGCGGCAGGGCGCCCGCCGCGCACCCGCGACGAACCGGTCAACCCGCCGCTAGTGCTGTCCTCGACCTACTTTGGCACTGGGCCGCTGGGAGATGGCGACCGCGGCTACGGCCGGTATTCCAATCCCACGTGGGACCCCTTCGAAGAGGCGCTGGCTCGGCTGGAAGGCGCGGACCTGCCGGGCCTGCTTTACGCCTCGGGACTCGCCGCCGTGAGTTCGGCCCTGTCCCTGGTGCCTGCCCAGGGCGTGCTCGTGATGCCGTCGCACAGCTACGCGGGTTCGGTCACCATGGCCACCGAACTGGCGGCCAAGGGCTTCCTCGAATTGCGGACGGTGGATATCGCGGACACCGACGCCGTCGTGGCCGCGCTTGCCCCGGCCGGCGGCCGCGCTGCCAGCATGCTGTGGCTGGAGAGTCCCACCAACCCCATGCTCGGCGTCGCGGACATACGGGCCCTGACCGCCGCGGCGCATGAGGCCGGCGCGATCGTCGTCACTGACAACACCTTTTCCACGCCCTTGGTGCAGCAGCCCCTGAGCCTGGGCTCCGACGTCGTGCTGCATTCGGTGACCAAATACCTCTCCGGCCATTCCGACGTCGTGCTCGGTGCGCTGGTCACCTCCGACGCCGATCTCCGCGCCGCCTTGCTGCACCACCGCACCATCCACGGCGGGATCGCCGGACCGTTCGAGGCGTGGCTGGCGCTCCGCGGGCTCCGGACCCTGGCGCTGCGGATCGAGCGTTCGCAGGCGTCGGCCCAGGTCCTGGCCGAAAGGCTCAACGGCCATCCGCGGGTTGCCGGCATCCGCTTTCCCGGCCTGGCCTCGGACCCTGGCCACGTGCGGGCCAAGGAGCAGATGAAGGGGTTCGGGTCCATCCTGTGCATTGAGGTGGCTCCGGTAGTTGGGCAGGACAGTGGCAGCAGCGGCGCGGAAGCCGCGGACCGGATGATCCGCGCCCTGCGCCTCTGGCTCCCCGCCACGTCGCTGGGCGGGGTGGAATCCCTGATCGAACGCCGCCGCCGGCACACCGCCGAGCCGGAGAGCGTGCCGGAGAATCTGGTCCGGATGAGCGTGGGCATTGAGAACGTCGAAGACCTTTGGGCCGATTTGGAACAGGCATTGCGCTCGCTGGACGGCTAGGCTGGGGGAGTGGACGGACGCATACTCATTTACTTTGTCGAATCCGGGGTTTACCTGGTCCTGGCCGTCGTGGCCTTTGCCCTGGAGGCATGGGCGTTTTTCGACTGCCTCCGGCACAAGGCCAACGCGTTCGAGGCCGTATCGAAGCGGACCAAGACCTTCTGGCTGGCCCTGACCGGCGGCGCGTTCGCCGTGGGCCTGTTCTCCCTGCTCGCGCAGCTTGGTAGCGGCGGCGGCGCCGGTTCGCTCGGCATTTTCGGCCTTGCGGCCGTGACGGCCGCGTCCGTGTACCTTGCCGACGTCCGTCCCGCGGTCAAAGACGCGGGCCGCGGCCGCAACATGGGCCCCTACGGCCCCTGGTAGTCCCCGCCGGGTTCCTAAAGCTCGCAAGCTCGTTTTGGGAACCCTGCCGGCGTGGGCCCACCCGCCGCCCCTAAGCTCGCAAGCTAAGTCCTTGGCGCCACGGCTTCCCAGCCGACCGTCACTTCGCCCAGCCGCCAGCGGGACGGGCCGTCCTGGATGGGCCAGCCGGCGTCGAGCAGCGCACGGCACATTGCTGTAAAGCGCTGCCGGCTGCCGAACGACGCCAGCGGCGCCGCGTCCAGCCAGGCTTTGTCCATCGCCTGCAGGTAGGCGTGAATTTTCTCGCCGGGCACATTGCGGTGGATCAGGGCTTTTGGCAGCCTTTCGGCCACGTCGGAGGGCAGAGCGAAGGCGCCGAACCGCATGGATAAGCTCAGGCTCAGCGGCCGCTCGACGTCGAGCGCCACCCAGGCGGAGCGCCGCCCGATTTCATCGCACGTGCCGTCGATGAACAGCCCGTCCGGCGCGAGACGGTCCTGCACCAGCCGCCAGATGCCCGGCACGTCGGCTTCCTCGTACTGCCGCAGCACGTTGAAGGCGCGGACCAGCACGGGATTTCCGGTCACTGGCAGTTCGAAGCCGCCCAGCTGGAACATCAGGCCGGGCCGTTCCAGTGCCTGGGCCTGCCGGACACGCTCCGGTTCGATTTCGATGCCCACCACCTGCATATCCGTGCGGACCGCGGCGAGGCGTTCGAAGAGTTCGACGGCGGTGGCCGGCGAGGCGCCGTAGCCGAGGTCGACGGCGAGGGGATGGGCCGCAGCGCGCAGCCGCCAGGCCTGCGGCCCGGTCAGCCAGCGGTCCACCCGTCGCATCCGGTTGGGGTTCGTGGTTCCACGGGTCACGTTGCCCACGGGCCTGCCACCACGCGCGCCGCTTCTCGTTCCGCCCTGGTTCCGGGGGGACAGCACCCGTTCAGCCTTCTGCACCACCGGCCAAGCCTATCCTCCAACGCACTCCTACCCGCCAACGCGGGGTCACTTGCGGCCCATTACAGGCCGCGGGATGGGCGCGATGTGACCCCGCGTTGTGGTGAAGCGCACGCCGTGTAACGCACGGCGCCGCCGCCAACCGCTCGGCTAGGATAAAAACCATGACTTACAAGCTGATTCTGCTGCGCCACGGCCACAGCGACTGGAATGCCAAGAACCTCTTCACCGGCTGGGTGGACGTCGACCTCAATGACCAGGGCCGTGCCGAGGCCGTACGCGGCGGCGAGCTGCTCGTGGAGAACAACATCCTCCCCGATATCCTCTACACCTCGCGGTTGAAGCGGGCCATCAACACGGCGAACATGACCCTCGAAGTGGCCGACCGCGGCTGGATCGACGTCAAGCGCGACTGGCGGCTCAACGAGCGCCACTACGGCGCCCTGCAGGGCAAGGACAAGGCTCAGACCCTCGCCGAATTCGGCGAGGAGCAGTTCATGCTGTGGCGCCGGTCCTACGACACCCCGCCGCCGCCCCTGGCCGACGATTCCGAGTTCTCCCAGGTGGGGGACCCGCGCTACGCAGACCTTGGCGACGCCATCCCGCGCACCGAATGCCTCAAGGATGTCCTGATCCGACTCATGCCGTACTGGGAATCGGACATCAAGGAAGACCTCAAGGCCGGGAAGACCGTCCTGGTCACAGCCCACGGCAACTCGCTCCGCGCCCTCGTCAAGCACCTCGACGGGATCAGCGACGAGGCCATCGCCGGCCTGAACATCCCCACCGGCATCCCGCTGGTCTACGAACTGGATGAGGACTTCAAGCCGCTGAACCCGGGCGGCACCTACCTCGACCCCGAGGCCGCGGCCGAGGCCATCCAGGCAGTCGCCAACCAGGGCAAGAAGTAGGCGGCACCGCAGGGCAAGAAGCAAAAGCAAGCGCGAGGCATAAAGCGCAAGAACAAACGACGGCGTCCGGCCACCCCCAAGGTGACCGGACGCCGTCGTTGTATCAGTGCAGTTGCGTCAGTGCAGTTGCGTCAGCGCGCAGCCGGCGTCAGATGTGTTCGGTAGTGTTCGGCTGCCACGCTCCGGTGACCAGGTAGGTGACCTTCTGGGCAACGGAGACGCCGTGGTCGGCGAAGCGCTCAAAGTAGCGGCTGGCCAGGGCAACGTCCACCGTGGTGGCCGGCGACTCCTGCCAGTCGCTGCGCGCAATCGCCTTGAAAACGCTCAGGTGCAGGTCGTTGACGGCGCTGTTGGCCTTCATGATCTCCCGTGCCACGCCAAGGTCGCGGGTGGCCAGCAGTTCCGTGAGCTTCTGGGCGATCAGCAGGTCCTGCTCCGCGAAGCTCTTAAAAGTCTCGCGCAGCTGGTCCGGGACCACCGACGCCGGGTAACGCAGACGCGCCAGCTGGGCCAGGTGGCGGGCGAGGTCACCCATGCGCTCCAGCGAGGCGCTCATCCGGAGTGAACCGACCAGCATGCGCAGATCGCTCGCCACCGGACCCTGAAGGGCAAGGATGTCGATGGCGCGCTCGTCGAGGCTGTTCTGCAGGAAGTCGATGCGGGCATCAGCGGCAATCACGTCCTCGGCGAGGTCGATATCGGCGCCCTCGAAGGCTGTCGTGGCCTTGTCGATGGCCTCTGTGACCAGCGTTGAGATCTCGACGAGCTGTTCCCTTACCTGGGCGAGCTCCTCCTGAAAAACCTTACGCACGTGTGCGTCCTTTCCTCGGAAATATTGCCTGCAATCGAAGTGGCGGGCCTATTTCGGTTCACCTACCGGCGCTCCAACGCTCAACTCTTTCAGTATCCGGTGAACTGTTACGCCCCAATAGGTGAACGTTAGCTGAACCGGGGCCCGAATCGCAGGAGATTTCGGTTTCGGCCCCGTGGCACGGCATAAGCTGGAGCCGTGGATCCAATGCTCATCGGCGTGATCGCCGGCCTGATCGGCCTCTCGTTTGGCATGTTCGGCGTTCTCGCGTTCCGGGTGAGTGAGCAGCAGCGGCACATTGTCGACGTCGACGTCGACGACCCCTCCCTGCCCGAGGGCGCCGCGGAGGTGCTGGCCGTCCTCGGCCGCGCTTTTGTGGTGGTGGATGCGATCGACGGCGTGGTCCGCGCCAGCCCCGCCGCCTATGCCTACGGTCTGGTCCGCGGGCACACAGTGGTGCACCAGCAGCTGCTGGAACTGACGGCCAAGGTGCGGCGGGACGGTGTCATCCTCGAAAAGCAACTGGAGCTGCCGCGCGGCCCGCTCGGCCAGGGAACGATTATTGTCCAGGTCCGGGCAGCCGTCATTACGGAGGAATACATCCTGCTGCTGGCCGATGACCGGACCGAACTCACCCGCACCGAGGAAGTCCGCAACGACTTTGTCGCGAACGTCTCCCACGAACTGAAGACACCCGTTGGGGCGATCTCCCTCCTGGCTGAGGCACTCGAATCGTCCGCTGACGACCCCGAAGCGGTTAAGCGGTTCGCCAAGCGCATGCACAAGGAATCGACCCGACTTGCGGCCCTGGTGCAGGACATTATTGAGCTCTCCCGTCTTCAGGGCGCTAACGTTGCGCAGCAGGGCCGCCCGGTGGACATCAATACGGTGGTCAACGAGGCCGTGGACCGCTCCCAGCTGCCGGCCGAGAGCAAGAACATCCAGCTGGTGGTTGGCCGGCACGCTGATGCCATGGTCTACGGCGACCAGGACCTCCTCGTGACCGCCCTGCGCAACCTGATCGACAACGCCATCCGGTACTCGCCGGAGAACACCAAGGTTGGAGTGGGCATCCGGGTCAAGGACGGCCTCGTGGGGGTCTCGGTGACGGACCAGGGCGACGGGCTCAGCGCCGAGGACCAGGAGCGTGTCTTCGAGCGCTTCTACCGGGTGGATGCCGCCCGGTCCCGTCAGACCGGAGGCACGGGGCTTGGCCTGAGCATCGTCAAGCACGTCATTTCCAACCACGGCGGCGAGGTGACCCTGTGGTCCCAGCCCGGCCAGGGTTCCACGTTCACCATTCGACTTCCCGAGATGGAAGGGCAGGACGACGGCGACGCTTCCGACGCCGGCAAGCCCGCTGTCCACACCTCCGGTCGGGACCCCAGACCGCAACGACGTGACGCCGCCGGCGTCCATGAGCAAGGAGCTACCGCTTGAGCCGGATTCTGATTGTCGAGGACGAGGAGTCCTTCAGCGACCCCCTGTCCTATCTGTTGGGTAAAGAAGGGTTTGAGGTCGAGGTGGTGGACAACGGACTGGACGCCATCACCGAATTCGACCGCAACGGCGCCGACCTCGTCCTCCTGGACCTGCAGCTGCCGGGCCAGTCGGGCACTGAGGTCTGCCGCCAACTCCGGCAGCGCTCCGGGGTGCCCGTGATCATGCTGACCGCCAAGGACTCGGAAATCGACAAGGTGGTAGGGCTGGAGCTGGGAGCCGACGACTACGTCACCAAGCCCTACTCCTCGCGGGAGCTCGTGGCCCGGGTCCGCGCCGTCCTGCGGCGCCAGAGCGAACCGGAGGAACTCGTCTCCAGTACGGTGCAGGCCGGTCCGGTCCGGATGGACATCGAACGCCACGTGGTCAGCGTCGGGGGCGAGCAGATCGCCTTGCCGCTCAAGGAGTTCGAGCTGCTGGAAATGCTGCTGCGGAACTCCGGCCGGGTCCTGACCCGCGGTCAGCTGATCGACAGGGTCTGGGGCTCCGACTATGTGGGGGACACCAAGACCCTCGACGTCCACGTCAAGCGGCTGCGCAGCAAGATCGAACCGGATGCCTCCGCGCCGCGTTACCTGATTACCGTTCGCGGGCTGGGTTACAAGTTCGAGCCCTAAAGCCGGAGTTCAGCTGCCCGGCGGCCTGGCCGGGCAGCTGAAGGTCCCGGGCACGTCTAAGACCAGGCAGCTACATCCAGGCGACATGCAAAAGGAGGGGCACCCGCAGGTGTCCCTCCTTTTGCGCTGGATCCAGTTGAAGCTAGTGGCCGGCAGTGCTGCTCGGCGTGGGCGTCTCGGCCGCAGGTGCCGTCTCAGGCGACGTCGCCGCGTCCGTGGCGGTCGGCTCCGGCGTCGGCAGGTACTTCTTGTAGTCGGCGATCGTGCCGTCCATGACCGGAACCTTGAACTTGGCGTCCTGGCTGGTGCCGTCCTCGGAGATGGTCACCTCGGCCACGGATCCCGGCTTGGCGCCGGCGGCGCTCAGGATCGCCGGGGCGGTGGAGTCGCTGAGCAGGGTGTAGGACTTCTGCTTGACCGGAACTTCGGCCTGCGATCCCGCCGCGCCCTTGATGGTCAGCACAACGTCCTTGGAGGACGTGTTGTACACGGCGCCGATCACGCGGCCCGGCTTGTCCTCGCCGTCGGCGACGATGATGAAGTTGCGCAGCTCCAGCGCTCCGAGATCAGTGCGGGTTCCGTCGGATGCCGAGTACTGCTCCGAGGTCTGCTGGGGGTTGATGTAGCCACAGCCGGTCACGGACAGCAGGCCAATGCCCAGTGCAGCCGTAGCCATTGCCAGCTTGCCGCGCTGGCCCCGGTTCATCGCAGTGAAACGCACGTCACGCACTCCTTGAGAGTCTTGGAACATTATTCAGCCATAGCCTATCCGCAATCGGCCTCAAACAAGGACTCGGCGCCTACACATAAGCGCGCAGACGCGTGCCACTCCCCGCGGCCGGAGCTCGCTTGGCGGGGGCCGGAAACCTCTTGGCAGTTAAGGCCAAAGGCACTATTATCCGCATTCGTCAAGGGGTTTGAGGGGGTGGATTGAGGCCATTTTCCCCGGATTCATGCGGTTCTCGGCACCTTTCGATGCCAGTTGTATGCCTTAATCGTGATAAACTGGTCTGCGGGAAAGGGGAATGTCCACATGGTTTTTGAGGTCGGCGAGACAGTAGTTTACCCTCACCACGGTGCAGCGAAAATTGAAGAAATCAAGATGCGCACTGTCAAGGGCGAAGAGAAGATGTATCTCAAGCTCAAGGTGGCTCAGGGTGATCTGACCATTGAAGTTCCAGCAGAAAACGTTGACCTGGTTGGGGTTCGGGACGTAGTGGGCAAAGAAGGCTTGGAGCACGTGTTCGATGTGCTGCGGGCCGAGTTCACTGAGGAACCCACCAACTGGTCACGTCGTTACAAGGCAAACCTGGAAAAGCTTGCTTCCGGTGACGTCATCAAGGTAGCAGAGGTCGTCCGCGACCTCTGGCGCCGTGATCACGACCGGGGTCTCTCCGCCGGAGAGAAGCGCATGCTGGCCAAGGCCCGCCAGATCCTGATTTCGGAACTGGCACTGGCTGAGAAGACTGATGAAGAGAAGGCCGCAAGCGTTCTCGACGAGGTCCTGGCTTCCTAGCACAGGGCCGGCCCCAGCAGGGCCGGTGCAGATAAGAATCGAACCCCGGTGGCCTCCGGCCGCCGGGGCTTCTTTTTGCCTTTTTTCAACCGCCGCCCCCGGTTGCGCTATCACTCGGGTCCCTCTGAGCGTGGCAGGGTCATATGGTCGCAGCCACAACTGATAGGGCAACGGGATAGTCGAGGGCGCGGGGACGTAGTCTTGTGCGCATGGATACTGCACCGACGAATACGTCACCAGCCGGTCCCGCCACCGCGGTCATTGTTGTGGCTGCCGGTTCCGGCCAGCGGCTTGGCTATGGCATGCCGAAAGCAAAAGTGCCTCTAGGTGGGGACAGTATCCTCACCCACGCCCTGCGCGGCGTTGCAGCCGCCGGGATCGCGCAGCAGATCTGCGTTGCGATCCCCCCGGGGGACACCGAGCTGCGGGCGCTGTGCGAGGCCTTCGCGCAAGAGCTTGAGGCGGTGCACGGCCTCACGGCGCCGGGCCACGGCGTCCAGGTCCCGGTCGTCACAGTGGTCGACGGCGGTGCGAACCGCGCCGATTCTGTCCGCGCCGCGATGGCCGCCCTCCTGCCTGATACTGAATCAGTTCTGGTCCACGATGCCGCCCGGGCATTGGTGCCAGAGGCCGTTTTTCACCGGGTGGCAGCGGCGCTTGGCGCCGGTGCCTCGGCCGTCATTCCGGTGATTCCGGTGGTCGATACGGTCAAGACCGTCGAGCCGACCACCGGCGACGGCGCAGCGGTGGCCCCCGAGCTGGTCACCGGGACGGCGCCGCGGGAGTCGCTCCGTGCCGTGCAGACGCCGCAGGGATTCGCCTTCGCCACCCTCAAACGCGCCCACGAGGCTGCCGCGGGGTTCGACGCCGGCCAGGCCGCCCTCGTCACGGACGATGCCATGCTCGTGGAGCTGATCGGTGTCCCCGTCCACGCCGTGCGCGGCGCCAGCCAGTCGCTGAAGATCACCACGCCCCTGGACCTGATTCTGGCCGAAGGGCTCCTCGAGGGCCCCCTGGGTGTGCGCTGGGTGGAGGGATGAGCGTGTCCACCAACGCGCCGCTGATCCCTAGGACCGGGATCGGGATCGATGTCCATGCCTTCGCCGCAGACGACAAGCCGCAGCCGTTGTGGCTCGGTGGCCTCTTCTGGGAGGGGGAACGGGGACTCTCCGGCCACTCCGACGGCGACCCCGTGGCGCACGCCGCAGCCGACGCGCTTTTCTCGGCCTGCGGGATCGGGGACCTCGGCACGCATTTCGGTACGGACCGGCCCGAGTATGCCGGAGCGTCCGGCGTGACCCTGCTGGCCGAGGCCGCCAAGATTGTTCGCGCCCACGGGTTTGAAATCGGCAATATCGCCGTTCAGTTCGTGGCCAACCGGCCCAAATTCGGCCCGCGGCGGGAGGAATCCCAGCGGGTCCTCAGCGACGCTGCCGCAGCGCCGGTCAGCGTCACGGCAACCACGAGCGACGGACTCGGATTTACCGGCCGGGGCGAGGGGATCTCGGCCGTCGCAACAGCGCTTGTCTACCCGGCCGGCTAGCCACCGCAGCCTAAACACTTTGAACACTGGCGGCCCCGGTCCCCTACGCTTGAGGGGCAAGACCCGACCGTTACCTCCCGTTCCGAATCGCCAGGAGACCCGCCGTGAAAAAGCTGTTGACCGCCGTCGTACTCGTGGCAGGGACCATGCTGAGTGGCTGTGCCGGCTCGACGACGGCACCTAGCGCCACACCAAAGATGAGTGTCGAGGAGAGCTGCAAGTTCCTCAACACCGACACCTTCGTGCCCTCCGGGAGCGCGAAGGAGCAGGCCGGCCAGATTGGCCAGCATTACCAGGAAGTTGCTGACAAGGTGGCGCCGGAAGTGGGCGCCCCCATCCAGCAGATGGCCGACGTCATGAAGCAGGTTGCGGCGAGTCCCACGGGAACCAAGACCGCCGAACAGACAGCCAAGCTCACGGAGCAGATCAACAAGATTGGGCAATACTGCAAGTAGGTTGCCGGACCGGAGGCCCCCCGGACTCCGGGCCTGTCGCCAGCCGGTATAGCCGCTGGATAGCCGTTGGTGAGCCGCGAGTAAGGCCGCGGAGCGCCATCGGCTAATCTGGAGCGGTGACCCTGCGCTTTTACGACACTGCATCCGCCGAAGTCCGCGACTTCGTCCCCCTGGTACCTGGCAACGTGAGCCTGTACTACTGCGGAGCCACCGTGCAGGGCATGCCACATGTCGGCCACATCCGCTCGGCCATCGCCTTCGACCAGCTGACCCGCTGGCTGCAGTACCGCGGCTTCCGCGTGACGGCGGTCCGCAACGTCACCGACATCGACGACAAAATCCTCGCCAAGTCCGCCGCGTCCTTCGACCCCGATTTTGAGGACGAGCCCGGTGCGCTGCGCAACGAGGAATGGTGGGCCCTGGCCTACCGCTACGAGCAGGAATTCCTCAAGGCCTACGACACCCTGGGCGTCTCCCGCCCCACCTATGAGCCCCGCGCCACCGGCCATATCCCGGAAATGCACGCCCTCATCCAGCAGCTGATCGACCGCGGCCACGCCTACCCGGCCCTCGACGACTCCGGCGACGTCTACTTCGACGTGCGTTCCTGGTCCAAGTACGGCACGCTGACGCGGCAAAAACTCGACGACATGCAGGGTGCCCCGGACGCGGACCCGCGCGGCAAGAAGGACCCCCGGGACTTCGCGCTGTGGAAGGGCTACAAGGACGGGGAACCGACGACCGCGAGCTGGGCCTCCCCGTGGGGCCCCGGCCGCCCGGGCTGGCACCTCGAATGCTCCGCGATGGTCACCAAGTACCTCGGCACCGAGTTCGACATCCACGGCGGCGGACTGGACCTGCGCTTCCCGCACCACGAGAACGAAATGGCACAGTCCCAGGCGGCCGGCCACGGGTTCGCCAACTTCTGGATGCACAACGGCATGGTCACCTATGCCGGCGAGAAGATGTCCAAGTCCATCGGCAACACCGTCAGCCCGGCGGAAATGCTCGAACTCGCCCCTCCGCGCGTTGTCCGGTATTACCTCGGGCAGGCACAGTACCGCTCGGTTCTGGACTATCAGCCGACGTCGCTGCAGGAGGCCGCCGCCGCCGTCGAACGGATCGACGGCTTCCTCACCCGTGCCGGCCGGATCCTCCCCGACGCGGGAACGGAGACGTCCGCAGCTTCCGTCCCGGAGGCTTTTGCTTCGGCCATGGACGATGACCTGAACGTCCCGCAGGCCCTGGCGGCGCTCCACGAAACCGTCCGGGCCGGCAACACGGCCCTCACCGACGGGGACCTCGACGCCGCGGGGCAGGCACTCGCGAGCGTCACCGCCATGGTGGAGGTCCTCGGCCTCAACGCCACCACGACGCCGGCGGCCGACGAACACGCCAACACCGCCCTCGGCGTCCTGGTCGAGGCGCAGCTGGCGGCGCGTGCAGACGCCCGGGCAGCCAAAGACTGGGCGGCGTCCGACGCCATCCGGGACACCCTGACCGCAGCCGGCGTCGTGGTTGAAGACGGTCCGGACGGGGCGAGCTGGAGCCTCAAGCGCGGCTGAACCTCGTTGCCGGCGGCCGGTGAAGCGAGCCGCCGTCGTCCCCTCCGGTCGAGGATTTTACTCGAGTCAGTAG
Organism: Arthrobacter sp. 05L421; assembly: GCF_056397785.1. NCBI lineage: Bacteria > Bacillati > Actinomycetota > Actinomycetes > Micrococcales > Micrococcaceae > Arthrobacter > Arthrobacter sp. 05L421. The sequence goes on along the minus strand of NZ_JBFTOC010000022.1, from coordinate 15,689 downwards.
ACTGGAGGTCAGACTTATCAACGAATCGCGTATTTAAAGGGTGAAACTCATGGCCAACAACGGTCGCCGCTCGGTCAAATTGAAGAAGGGCCCCTCCGTCGGAACCGGCGGTCACGGTCGCAAGGCACTTGAGGGCAAGGGCCCCACGCCGAAGGCGGAGGACCGCCCCTATCACAAGGCGTTCAAGAACAAGCAGCTCTCGGAGCGATCCGAGGCCAAGCGCGCCAGTGGCAGCCGCACTACCAGCGCCGCCGCCCGCACCGGCCGCTCCGGTCCCAAGGGTCGCGCCACGGAAGAAGTTGTCACCGGACGCAACTCCGTGGTCGAAGCCCTGCGCGCCGGCATCCCGGCCAAGGCCCTGCACGTCGCCGTCCGCATCGAAATGGACGACCGCGTCAAGGAATCCCTGAAGCTCGCCGCCGAACGCGGCATCCCGCTGATGGAAACCGGCAAGCCCGAGCTCGATCGCATGACCGACGACGCCATCCACCAGGGCCTCGTGCTGCAAATCCCGCCGTACGAGTACCAGGACGCCTACGAGCTCGCCGAGGAAACTCTGGAGTCCTGGAAAAAGGGCCACGTATCCAACGCTCCGCTCTTCGTTGCCCTCGACGGCATCACCGATCCCCGCAACTTGGGCGCGATCATCCGCTCCGTCTCGGCCTTCAGCGGCCACGGCGTCATCGTCCCGGAGCGCCGCTCCGTTGGCGTCACCGCCTCAGCCTGGAAGACCAGCGCCGGCGCGGCGGTCCGCGTCCCCGTCGCACGCGCGGCCAACCTGAACAACACGCTCAAGGCCTTCAAGAACATGGGCATTTACGTCCTGGGCCTCGACGGCGACGGCGACGTCTCGCTGCCCGCACTCGCCCTGGCCACCGAACCGGTATGCATCGTCGTAGGGTCTGAGGGCAAGGGCTTGAGCCGCCTGGTCCGCGAAAACTGCGACCAGATCGTCTCGATCCCGATCGACTCCGCCATGGAATCCTTGAACGCCTCCATGGCAGTGGGCATCTCCCTCTACGAAATCTCCCGCCAGCGCGCCGCGGAGTAGTCCCAGCTTCGTTGGGGCTATGTCACCTTTCGCGCCGTACGGAACGCTCCCTCACATCTCGTGGGGGAGCGTCGCCGTTTAACGCGAAAACGGCCAACAGCAACGCGGGGTCACTTCGCGCCCATCCTGAGGCCTCGGATGGGCGCGATCTGACCCCGCGTTGCTGTTGGCATCGTCCCTCGGCTACTTGCTTGTCGTGGTGGCGTTTTGCCGTCGGTCGGGAGCGCCGTTGGTCCTCTAAGTACTACAGCGCGGGGTGGGCTGAATTCGAGCGGGCGCCGGGGTCCTGCAAAGGAGCGCATCGCCGACCAGAGCCGGATGAGGCCGCCCAGCGGCCGAAGTAGGCGTCGGGAGGTGTCTAAGCGACGGCAGGGCACCGGTGTCCGCGGGTGGTGACCAGAAAAGTGGTGACCACAACCAGACGCCTCGGCCTAGAAAATCGGGCGGCTTAGAACTTATGCCGGTTGGCTAGGACCGGGAGTTTGGCGCGGGCTTCCTTGACGGCGGCGGTGTCGAGGTCGGTGAATAGCAGGCCCGGGGCGCCGTCGAGCTGGCCCAGGATGTCGCCCATGGGGGAGATCACCACGGAGTGCCCGACGCCGGTAGGGGCGGAACCCTTGACCGGGAGGCCCTGGCTGGCGGGATCGCCCTGGCCACAGGCGAGGACAAAGGTCGTTGAGTCCAGGGCGCGGGAACGGGCCAGGAGCTTCCACTGGTCGGCCTTGCCGGGGCCCGATCCCCACGAGGCGCACACAATGTTCACGTCGGCACCGCGATCCGCGTTTTCCGTGAACAGGTTCGGGAAACGGACGTCGTAGCAGGTGGCGAGGCCGAACGTCACGCCGTCGAGCTCGAAGGTGACGGGGGCGGTGCCGGCGTCAACCGTGTCCGACTCGGCGAAACCGAAGGCATCGAACAGGTGGATTTTGTCGTAGCTGGCCTCGAGGCCGGGGCCGGTGACCAGCAAGGTGTTGCGCACCTTAGCGCCATTGCCGGCAGTCCCAGGGGTGAACATGCCCGCGATGATCACGATGCCGAGTTCCGCGGCGAGGGCGCGCACGCGGGCAGCCCACGGACCGTCCAGCCGTTCCGCGATGTCCAGGAGCGAATTGCCGAAGGCCCGCATGGTCGCTTCCGGGAACACCACCAGGTCCGCGCCGCCGGCCTTGGCCTGGCGCGCGTAGGAGTCCACGAGGGCCAGGTTCGCGGCCAGATCGCGGCCGGTGATGATTTGGGCTAGTGCAACGCGCACATTTACCTCCAAGTCGGCGCTTCATTACAGTATGCAGTGCGGCGGTCCGTACACTGCAAAACGTCATGAAAACGAAAACGGGGGCCACTTGTCCGGCCCGGCTAAGCTTTAAGCAATGGTTATGTCTTACATAGATACCGCTTCCACCGTAGACGCTTCGCGGGCGTTTCCGCTGGGGATCAGCACTCCGCACACCGGATCACCGGCAGTGGACGATCCCCGGGGTGAGTGCGCCAACGTGGCCGTCTACGCGCCCGGCGTGGCCACCTTGGAGATTGCGTATCAGGCACCGGGGGGCACCTGGCAGGTAAAGACCCTGCCCAATTACACCGACGGCGTGCACCACGGCATTGTGGAGGGCATTCCCGCCGGTTCGCGCTACGGCTTCCGGGCTTCGCCGGAACACGAGGCCCTCCCGCTGTCCATGCCCTCCACAGATTTTGATGGTGTCGGCGAGCAACCGTTGCTGATGGACCCCTATGGCCGGGGCGTCGACGAACGTGAGGGCCTGATCACCAGCGTCCGGGTCGGCGACGACTTTGACTGGGGGCTGGACCGCAGCCCGCGCGTCCCATGGCGCAACACGATCGTCTACGAGGCCCACGTGAAGGGCCAGACGAAGCTGCACCCGGATATTCCGGAGGAACTGCAGGGGACGTACGCCGGGATGGCCCACCCGGCCATGATCGAGCACCTGGTCTCCCTGGGTGTCACGGCCATCCAACTGCTGCCCGTCCATTTCCATGTGGACGAGCCTCACCTGCAGCAGCTTGGGCTGACGAACTACTGGGGCTACAACACAGCCGCCTTCTTTGCCCCGCACCCCGGTTACGCCACCGCGGCCGCCCAGGCCGCCGGTGCCCGCGCAGTCCAGGACGAGTTCAAGGGCATGGTCAAGCTGCTGCACGCCGCCGGGCTCGAGGTCATCCTCGACGTCGTGTACAACCACACCGCCGAGGGCGGCACGGACGGTCCCACCCTGAACTTCCGCGGCCTGGGCGAGATGCAGTACTACCGCAACGACGGCCACGGCAAGTATGTGGACACCACAGGCTGCGGCAACAGCCTGAACTTTGGCGAACCCCGCGTGGTGCAGCTGGTGCTGGACTCCCTGCGCTACTGGGTGAGCGAGTTCCACATCGACGGCTTCCGCTTCGACCTGGCCGTCACGCTATGCCGGAACAGCGCCAACGAATTCGATCCGCGGCACCCCTTCCTCGTCGCGGTGGGCGCCGATCCTGTCCTGTCCGGGGTCAAGCTGATTGCCGAACCCTGGGACGTCGGCTACGGCGGCTGGCAGACCGGCCGGTTTCCGGCCGGGTGGGTGGACTGGAACGACCACTTCCGCGACGCCGTCCGCAGCTTCTGGCTCGCCGACCGCGCCGCGATCGACGGCGGCGGTAGCGGCGGTCCGGTGGCGCGCCTCGCGGACGCTCTCTCTGGTTCCGCCCGGCTGTTCGAGTCCTCGGGCCGGACCCGGCTTGCCTCGCTGAACCTGATCACAGCCCACGATGGCTTCACTCTGGCCGACCTAACCGCCTACGACCGCAAGCACAACGAGGCCAACGGCGAGCAGAACCGGGACGGCCACGGCGACAATCGAAGCTACAACCACGGCTTCGAGGGCCCCACCGAAGACGTCGATATCCTCGCCAGGCGCGCCCAAAGCCGGCGTAACCTGATGGCCTGCCTGATGATTTCCCAAGGCGTACCCATGATCACCGCCGGGGACGAGATCGGCCGGACCCAGCACGGCAACAACAACGCCTACTGCCAGGACAATGCGATTACCTGGATCGACTGGACCAGCACCACGGAATCCCATGCGATGCTGCGCACCACCAAGCGCGTCATCCGGCTACGCAAGGAGTTCCTGGCCAGCCAGCCGCATGATTACCCTGCGCGAGACAAGCAGTCCTACTTCCACTGGTTCGATGTGGACGGCAAGCCGATGTCAGCGGACACGTGGCATGACCCCGGCCACCGGGTGATCCAGCTCCTGCTCGGCTCCGACGATGGGCACGTGGACGGCCTCGTGGTGGTCAACGGCGGCGCCGACGATGTCAAGGTCACGTTGCCGCAGCTGAGGAACGAGGACGGAACTGGGCACCGGCTCTTCGAGCTTCGCGTGACCACCTCCGAACTCCATGACCGGCGTCAGGGCGCCCGCGTTGCCTCCGGTGAACGGGACCTCGTCCAGGCCAACACGATCAATATCTACCGCACGTAATTATTTCGAGATTAAGGACCCCATGAAGATTTATTCGGCCGAGACCTGGACCATCGAAGAACTCACGGCCCAAATCGGCGACGCCGGCCGCCGCGCCTTGGTGGTCCCCGCCGCTGATACCAAGCAAGGGGTCCTGGACAGGTTCGGCGAACTTCTGGACATTCCCGATGAGTACGGCACCGACCTGGATGCCCTGCACGATTCGCTGCACGACGTCGCGGATGCGGTGACGGACGACGGCGAGGCCCCTGTCACCTTCATCTGGCAGGTGCCTGCCGCCTTCCGCGCAGATCTCTCGTTTGCAGTCATCTGCGAAACGCTGCAGGACGCCGAAGGCTATGCCGGCAAGAGCCTGGACGTCATCGCCGTCTGCCTTTAGAGGACATCAGGCGTTGACGATCAGGCCCAGTTCCGCCTTGGAGGCCAGCGCCTCATTCTTGGGGAGCACGCGCACGGTGTAGCCGAAGGACCCCGAACGGTCGATCACCAGCGTGCCGCTGAAGAGATGCCGGCCCTTGCCGAGGTCCTCGGCGGCCTTCAGCTCCGCGACCGTGATGTCCGTCAGCTCGTCCGTGTCCCCGGCCCGGCCGTAGGCCACTTCAACATAGACGTCGTCCGGGGAGAGCTCACGCAGGGCAACGTACGCATTGACCTGCAGCAGATCGCCGATCTGCGGGTCCTCGGAAACCCCCACAGAGTCGACGTGTTCCACCTGGATCTGCGGCCACGCGGTCCGGATCCGGGACGTCCACGCCGCCAGCGCCTTGGCCTGCGCGTAGTTGTCCGCCACGGCGTGGCGTCCCGCGATTGCGGCGGGCCGGTACAGCACATTGACGTAGTCCCGGAGCATCCGTTCCGCGGAGACCGCCGGGCCAAGGTGGGACATGGTGTGCTTGATCATGGACACCCAGTGGGTGGGAACCTTCTGCGGGCCGGGCTGGGACGGTCCGGCGGCTCCGGCCTCGGCGGACACGGTCAGCCCGTAGAACCGCGGTGCCACCTGCGTCTCGAGCAGCTCGTACAGTGCCGCCGCCTCGATGTCGTCACGTTCTTCGGGGGAGGCGTCGTTGTTGGCCGTCGGGATCGCCCAGCCGTTCTCGCCGTCGTACATCTCATCCCACCAGCCGTCCATGACGGAGAGGTTCAGCGAACCGTTCAGGGCAGCCTTCATGCCGGACGTTCCGCAGGCCTCCAGCGGGCGCAGCGGGTTGTTCAGCCACACATCGCAGCCGGGGAACAGGGTCCGGGCCATGGCGATGTCGTAGTTGGGCAGGAACGCGATCCGGTGCCGCACGGCGGGGTCGTCGGTGAACCGGACCAGGTCCTGGATCATCTTTTTGCCGGCGTCGTCGGCCGGGTGCGACTTCCCGGCGATGACCAGCTGGATGGGGTGCGTCTTGTGCAGCAGCAGCGCCTTGAGGCGCTCGGGATCCCGCAGCATCAGGGTCAGCCGCTTGTACGTCGGCACGCGGCGGGCAAAGCCAATGGTCAGGATGTCCGGGTCCAGGACGGAGTCCGTCCAGGCCAGCTCGGCGTCGGCCGCGCCGCGCTTCTTCCAGGCTGCCCGGAGCCGGCGCCGGACATCTTCGACCAGGGACACCCGCATCTCGCGCCGCAATGCCCACAGGTCCTCGTCGGTGACGTTGTACGCCAGGTCCCAGCGGCCCTGCGCCTCCGCCTCGGCGCCGAACTGGTCCCGCGCCAACGCCGAGATCCGGGGGTCCACCCAGGTGGGGACATGCACGCCGTTGGTGACGGAGGTGATGGGGATTTCGGAGTGGTCGAAGCCCGGCCATAGGGCCGAGAACATTCCACGGGAGACTACGCCGTGCAGTTTGGCCACACCGTTGGCCCGCTGGGCCAGCCGCAGTCCCATGACGGCCATGTTGAACACGAACGGGTTGCCGTCGGCGAAGTCTTCCCGGCCCAGGTCCAGGATCTTTGCCACCGGGACGTCCGGGGCGAGGCCGGCCTCGAAGAAGTGCTGGATCTGGGAAATCTCGAAGCGGTCGATCCCCGCGGGGACCGGCGTGTGGGTGGTGAAGACCGTGGACGCGCGCCCGGCGGCCAGAGCTTCCTCCCAGCTCAACGGCGCCGTGCCGGACATCAATTCCTGGATCCGCTCGACGCCAAGGAACCCGGCGTGGCCCTCGTTGGTGTGGAACACCTCCGGCGCGGGGACGCCCGTGAGCCGCTGGAACTCGCGCAGCGCCTTGACCCCGCCCATGCCCAGCAGGAGTTCCTGCTGGAGCCGGTGGTCACCGCCGCCGCCGTACAGACGGTCGGTGATGCCGCGGGCGGCTTCGTCGTTGCCCGGAACGTTGGAGTCCAGAAGCAGCAGCGGAACGCGCCCGACGTCGGCCCGCCACACGTGCGCCAGCAGGCGGCGGCCCTGAGGGAGGGGCAGGGAGATCTGGATCGGTTTGCCGTTGCCGTCCGGGGCGGCCTCGCGCAGGAGCGTCAGGGGCAGACCGTCCGGGTCGAGGACCGGGTACGTTTCCTGCTGCCAAGCGTCCCGGGAGAGCGACTGCTTAAAGTAGCCGGCCTGGTAGAGGAGACCGACGCCGATTAGCGGGACGCCAAGATCCGAGGCCGCTTTCAGGTGGTCGCCGGCCAGGATGCCAAGGCCGCCGGAGTACTGGGGCAGGACTTCGGTGATGCCGAATTCGGGCGAGAAGTAGGCGATGCATGCCGGGGCGCCGTCGCCCAGGCCCTGGTACCAGCGCGGCTGTTCCAGGTACCGGTCGAGGTCGTCGGCCGCGGCATGGACCCGCTGAACCACATCCTGGTCCGCCGCGAGCCGCTGCAGCTCTTCCCGGCTGACCAGGCCCAGGAAAGTCACGGGGTCGTGGGCGCTCTCCGCCCAGATCCCGGGGTTGAGCCCCTCAAAAAGCTCCCGGGTGGGCCGGTGCCAGGACCACCGGAGATTGGTGGCGAGCCGGGCCAGCGGCCGGATCGACTCCGGGAGAACGGTTCGAACAGTAAATCTGCGGATTGCCTTCACCAGCGAAACACTAACGGACAAGTCGTTGCCCCGGAACGACTTTAAGATTCTTTCCCGTAAATGACGGTTATGGGTCCGCCAGAACCGGAAACGTCCCAAAAAGGTTCGGGGGCTTAGCATTCTGGCCGTTTTGTAGATAACGTCGAGCCTGTGACAAATAACTCGCGAACCAGTGCCGTGTCCAAGCAAAAGCCCAAGGCCCTGATCACGGATGGCCTGCGATTTGGCCGCTTTCCGATCACCGCCGTGCAGCCTTCGGTAGAGGGCGGAAAGTTCCCCGCCAAAGCCGTCGAGGGCCAAACCATTGTCGTGGGAGCCACAGCGTTCCGGGAGGGACACGATCAGCTCGGCGTCAGCGCCGTTTTGCTCGACCCCCGTGGCAAAGAGCGGCAGCGAGTCCGCCTCGCACCGCCGCGCGGACCACGAGGGATGGGCACGGACCGCTGGGAAGGCCTCTTGACCCCGCCCGCCACCGGCAACTGGTCCTTCGTCATCGAAGCCTGGCACGACCGCTACGGCACTTGGCACCACAACGCCGAGGTCAAGGTGGAAGCCGGCATCGACGTCGAGCTGATGCTGGCCGAAGGCGCCGCACTGCTGGCGGAGGCCTCCGAGGACGCCTCGCGCCCCTCCGGTGACCGCAGAACGCTGCGGATGGCCGTCGTCGTCCTCTCCGATACTTCCCGGTCACCCGAGGAGCGCCTCGCCGCCGGCTTCGGCGCCGACGTCGCTGCCGTGGTGGAACGCCAGCCCATCCGGGAATTTGTGACGGTTTCAGAGCCCTACCCGCTGCTGGTGGAGCGTGCGCTGGCCGGGTCCGGCTCCTGGTACGAATTCTTTCCGCGTTCCGAAGGCGCCGTGCGCAACCACGAGACGGGGGAATGGACCTCCGGTAACTTCCGCACGGCAGCGCGGCGCCTCGACGCCGTCGCCGCCATGGGTTTTGACATCATCTATATGCCGCCGATCCACCCGATCGGTGTCCAGCACCGCAAGGGACCGAATAACACCCTGATCGCCGGGCCGCACGATCCCGGCTCGCCGTGGGCCATCGGGTCCCACGAGGGCGGCCATGACGCCATCCACCCGGATCTGGGCACCTTCGAGGACTTCGACGCCTTCGTGGCCCGGGCCGGCGAACTGGGACTGGAAGTGGCCTTGGACCTGGCGCTGCAGGCAGCGCCGGACCACCCATGGGTGCAAAGCAACCCGGAATGGTTCACCACCCGCGTCGATGGCACTATTGCGTACGCGGAGAATCCGCCGAAGAAATACCAGGACATTTTCCCGCTGAATTTCGACAACGACCCCGCCGGGCTGTCCAACGAAATTTTCCGGATCGTGATGCTCTGGGTCAGCCACGGCGTCAAGATCTTCCGGGTGGATAATCCGCACACCAAACCCGTGTGGTTCTGGGAATGGCTGATCGCCAAGGTCAACAAGAAGCACCCCGACGTCGTGTTCCTGGCCGAGGCATTCACCCGCCCGGCCATGATGCACGCTCTTGGCCGGGCCGGCTTCCAGCAGTCCTACACGTACTTCACCTGGCGGAACACCAAGGAGGAACTGGAGACGTACTTCCAGGAGGTCAGCCACGAATCGGCGGCCTACTTCCGGCCGAATTTCTTCGTCAACACCCCTGACATCCTCACCGAATACCTGCAGTTCGGCGGCCCGGCGGCCTTCAAGATCCGTGCCGCCCTGGCCGCGACGGCGAGCCCCATCTGGGGCGTCTACGCCGGCTTTGAGCTCTACGAACACGTGGCACGTCCCGGCGCCGAGGAGTACATCGACAACGAAAAGTTTGAGTACAAGTCCCGCGACTGGGACGCGGCGGCCGAATCCGGACGCAGCCTGGCTCCGTACCTGACCCGGCTCAACGCAATCCGCCGCGCGCACCCGGCCCTCGGGGACCTGCAGAACCTGACGGTGCACCAGAGCTCGGACACTTCCACCGTGGTGTACTCCAAGCACAAGACCCTCCCGGACGGGACCAAGGACACCTTGATCGTCGTGGTCAACGTGGACCCGCACGGCACCCGGGAGAGCACCGTATCCCTGGATTTGCCGGCGCTGGAACTGGACCCGGAGAACTTCACCCACAACGGCCGCTTCATGGTTGATGACCTGCTGACCGGCGAGAGTTGGGAATGGGGGGAGTACAACTACGTCCGCCTGGACCCGCACGTCGAGCCCGTTCACGTTCTTAGCATCCGGAGGTAGTGCCAGTGAGTTTCAGCCCGCAGAACCCGAGCCAGCACTTCAGCCCGAGGGGGAGCTTTGAACTGAACGCTCCAGGGCTCCAGCACGATCCCCTCTGGTACCGCAAGGCGGTCTTCTACGAGGTGCTCGTCCGGGGCTTCGCCGACGGCAACGGAGACGGCTCGGGCGATTTCCACGGCCTGATCGACAAGCTGGACTACCTGCAGTGGCTGGGGGTGGACTGCCTCTGGCTCCCGCCGTTCTTCCAGTCACCGCTGCGCGACGGCGGCTACGACATCTCAGACTACAACTCCGTGCTGGACGAGTTTGGCACCATCAGCGACTTCAAACGGCTCGTGGCGGAGGCGCATGCCCGGGGCGTCCGGGTGATCATCGACCTCCCGCTGAACCACACCTCCGACCAGCACCCGTGGTTCCAGGAGTCGCGCAAGGACCCCGACGGCCCGTTCGGCGATTTCTATGTCTGGAGCGACACGGACGAGAAGTATGAAGACGCCCGCATCATCTTCGTGGACACGGAGGAATCCAACTGGACCTTCGACCCCATCCGCCGGCAGTTCTTCTGGCACCGGTTCTTCAGCCACCAGCCCGACCTCAACTTCGAGAACCCCAAGGTCATCGACGCGCTCTTCGACGTCGTGCGGTTCTGGCTGGACCAGGGCATCGACGGCTTCCGGGCCGACGCCATTCCCTACCTGTTCGAGGAAGAGGGCACCAACTGCGAGAACCTGCCCCAGACCCACGAATTCCTGCGCCAGTTGCGCCGGATGGTCGATGAAAGCTATCCGGGCCGGGTAATCATTGCTGAGGCCAACCAGCCTCCCGCGGAGGTGGTGGAGTACTTCGGCACCGAAGAGGAACCGGAGTGCCACATGGCGTTCCACTTCCCGATCATGCCGCGCCTCTACTACGCGCTGCGTGACCAGAAGGCGGCCCCCATCATCGAGACGATGAAGGACACGCCGGACATCCCCGAAGGCGCCCAGTGGGGAACGTTCTTGCGCAACCACGACGAACTGACGCTGGAAATGGTCACCTCCGATGAGCGCGCCGCGATGCTCGGCTGGTACGCGCCGGATCCGCGCATGCGCGCCAACATCGGTATCCGACGCAGGCTGGCTCCGCTGCTGGATAACTCCCGCTCCGAAATTGAGCTCATCAATGCCCTGCTGCTGTCCCTGCCGGGCAGCCCGTTCCTGTACTACGGGGACGAGATCGGCATGGGGGACAACATCTGGCTCGAGGACCGCGACGCCGTCCGCACGCCGATGCAATGGAACCCGGACCGAAACGCCGGGTTCTCCGCCGCCGACCCCGGCAAGCTGTACCTGCCAGTGATCCAGTCGCTGGTCTACAACTACAGCATGGCGAATGTGGAGGCCGAGGCAGCCCATTCCGGTTCACTCCTGCGCTGGACCCGGCAGATCCTGAGCGTCCGCAAGAACCACCCCGCCTTCGGGCTGGGCGGATTCAAGCACGTGGAGGCTGACCACGACGTCGTCCTCGCTTACCTGCGTGAGCTCCCGGAAGGCAACGCCGCCGGGGCGGACGCTGAGACCATTCTGTGCGCCTTCAACCTCTCCCAGCATCCCGTCGCGACCACGCTGCGCGTGCCAAGCTTTGCCGGCAGGGGCCTCCGGGACGTCTTCGGCGGCCAGGCGTTCCCGGGCATTGGCGAGGACGGAACCCTGACACTGACCCTGGGCAGCCACGATTTCTTCTGGCTGCGGATCCGGTCCGCCGCCTCCAACCCGGCATCACCGTTCACGCAGGCGATGCCCGTCCTGTCCATTGAGGGTTGAGATGACTCGACCAGCACTTGCCCCGGCCCTGAGCGGACTGCTTGGCGCCTGGCTGCCGCGCCAGCGATGGTTCCCCGTCAAGACTGCCGAGTTCACCTTCGAGCCGGCGGGCAGCCTGCGCCTGGAGACCGCCTCGGACGAGGGTGTCCCCGGCGGGGCAGCCTTTGAGGTGTTGCTCGTTGCGGTGTCCTACCCCACTCCCGGGGGCAGCCGGACCGACATCGTCCAGGTGCCGCTCAGTTTCCGGCCGGAACCCCTGCCGGGGGCAGAGCGCGCGTTGATCGGCGAACTTCCCGGCAGCCGTGCTGATGCCGCGCACCGGTGGGTCTACGACGGCGTCCATGACGCCGCCTTCGTCGCCGCCTGGCTCGAGCTCATGCGTCACGGCGTGAGCACGCCGTCGGGGAATGCCACCGGCCACCTGGTGGAGTCCGGCTACCGCCTGCCGTTCGCGACGGGCAAGGTCAAGGTGCTCGCCGGCGAGCAATCGAACAGTTCAGTGATAGTCGACGACGGCGGCTCGGCCGCCATCGTGAAGTTCTTCCGTGTGCTCTCGGAAGGCCAGAACCCCGAGGTTGAAATCGGTGCCGCGCTGACCGCAGGGCGCACCGAGGAGGTCCCGGCAACCCTTGGCTGGGTAACCGGTGAGTGGGAGACTCCGGCGGCCGCCCTCGTGACGGAACCGTCGGGCACCGCCCGACCTGCCCGCGGCGAACTCGCTGTTGCGCACGAATTCCTCGCCGGCGGGCTCGATGCCTGGGGGCTCGCCGTGGACGCGGCCAGCCGGGGAACCGGGTTCACAGCCGAAGCCCACGCGCTGGGCGCCGCAACAGCCACCGTGCACCGGAGGCTTGCCGAGGCACTGGGTACAGCCGCCGAAACTGCGCCGGGGCAGGACATCGCTCCGGGAGTAGCCCAGCGTGTCCGCGAGTCCTGGGCCCAGGCGTCCAACGCCGTCGGGCCGTACGAGGAAGCGCTGGACGCTCTCCTCGGCCGGCTCGAAGGCACCAGTGCCGGACCGCTCCAGCGGATCCACGGCGACCTCCATCTCGGGCAGATCCTGCAGGTTCCGGCCAGTACTGTCCCGGCCAGCACCGTCCCGGGCGAGCCCGGGGCCGCGCCGCGCTGGGCCATTCTCGACTTCGAGGGCGAGCCTCTGCGCCCCATCTCGGAACGCAACTTCCCTGACGTCCCCCTTCGCGATGTCGTGGGCATGCTGCGGTCCTTCGACTACGCCGCCGGCGCCGCCGTCCGCGAAAATCCCGGTGCCGTGGTGCCGGGAACCTGGGTGGATGACTGCGCCGAGGCCTTCCTGGCCGGCTACGCCGAAGTCATCCCCGGCAGCATCGACCGCGACTCGCCGCTCTTTGTGGCGCTGTGGCTCGACAAAGCCCTCTACGAAGTCATCTACGAATTAAGGAACAGGCCGGACTGGCTCCCCATTCCGGTGAATGCATCGCGTCGTCTCCTCGGTAGTACAGGTTCCGGCGTCGCCGCCGAAGCCGCAGCGGAAGGTATAAAAATGACAGGATCAGCACGTATCGATCGGCCCGGCGCACCACTGCCCGTGGACGGCGAGACCCTTGCGAGGGTCTCCAGCGGCGAACACCACGCGCCCCACTCGGTCCTGGGCGCCCACCTTGACGACCACGGCCACGTCACGATCCGGACAGTCAAGCACCTGGCGGAAGAAGTTTCTGTCGTGACGTCGGCGGGCACCACGCCCATGACGCACGAATCGGGCGGCGTGTGGGTGGCCGTGATGGAACCGCTCGAGCACGGCCACGTGCCGGATTACCGGCTCGAAGTGACGTACAAGGACCACGAGCCGCAGGTCATGGACGAGCCCTACCGCTACCTGCCGACCATTGGCGAAGTGGACCTTCACCTGATCGGTGAGGGCCGGCACGAACGCCTGTGGGATGTGCTGGGCGCGCATGTCCAGCACTACAAGTCCTCGCTGGGCGACGTCGACGGCGTGTCCTTCGCCGTCTGGGCCCCGAACGCTCAGGCAGTGCGCGTCAAGGGCGACTTCAACGGCTGGGACGGCCGCGAACACTCCATGCGCTCCCTGGGTTCCACCGGCGTGTGGGAAGTCTTCATCCCGGGGGTTGTAGCAGGGGCGTGCTATAAGTTTGAACTGCGGACACGGCATGGATACTGGGTGGAAAAGGCGGACCCGCTGGCATTCGGGACCGAGGTCCCCCCGCTGACGGCATCCCGCGTGGTTGAGCCCTCCTATGTCTTCAAGGACGCCGAGTGGATGGACGCCCGCGCTGCCCGCGATCCGCACAACTCGCCCATGAGCGTCTACGAGGTCCACCTCGGCTCGTGGCGGGTGGGACTGGGCTACAAGGAACTGGCCAAGGAACTGGTCGAATACGTCAAGTGGCTGGGCTTCACCCACGTGGAATTCATGCCCGTTGCCGAGCACCCCTTCGGCGGCTCGTGGGGCTACCAGGTCACCTCCTACTTCGCACCGACCTCGCGCTTCGGGCACCCGGACGAATTCCGCCACCTCGTCGACGAACTCCACCAGGCCGGGATAGGCGTCCTCCTGGACTGGGTCCCGGCGCACTTCCCGAAGGACGAATGGGCTCTGGCCCGGTTCGACGGCGAAGCCCTCTACGAGCACGCCGATCCGAACCTGGGCGAACACCCGGACTGGGGCACGCTGATCTTCGACTTCGGCCGCACGGAGGTGCGCAACTTCCTGGTGGCCAATGCGCTGTACTGGCTCGAGGAGTTCCACATCGACGGACTGCGCGTGGACGCCGTCGCCTCCATGCTGTACCTCGACTACTCGCGCGAAGAGGGGCAATGGCAGCCAAACCGCTATGGCGGCCGCGAAAACCTAGAAGCGATCTCCTTCCTCCAGGAGGTCAACGCCACCGTCTACAAGACCCACCCTGGCGCGGTCATGATCGCCGAGGAATCCACCGCATTCCCCGGCGTCACCGCCCCCACGAGCGGCGGCGGCCTGGGCTTCGGCCTCAAGTGGAACATGGGCTGGATGCACGACTCGCTCAAGTACATGGCCGAGGACCCGTACAACCGCCGGTGGCACCACGGCACCATCACGTTCTCGATGGTCTATGCCTTCACGGAAAACTTCCTCCTGCCGATCAGCCACGACGAAGTTGTGCACGGTAAGGGCTCCATGCTGCGCAAGATGCCCGGTGACCGGTGGCAGCAGCTGGCAAACCTGCGCGCCTTCCTGGGATATCAGTGGGCCCACCCGGGCAAGCAGCTGATCTTCATGGGCACAGAATTCGGCCAGGAAGCGGAATGGTCGGAGCAGTACGGCCTGGACTGGTGGCTGGCGGACATCCCGGCACACAAGGGCATGCAGCTGCTGACCAAGGACCTCAACGAGCTCTACCGTTCCACGCCGGCCCTGTACGAGCAGGACAACCAACCCGAAGGCTTCCAGTGGATCAACGGGGGAGACTCGGACCGCAACGTGCTGACGTTCATCCGCCGCGATGCGGACGGCAACCCGCTTGTCTGCGCGGTGAACTTCTCCGGCGGCCCGCACACGGACTACCTCCTGGGTGTTCCGGCGGCCGGCGAATGGCAGGAAGTGCTCAACACCGACGCCGCCAGCTACGGCGGTTCCGGGGTGGGGAACGCCGGCACCCTGATTGCAACGAAGGACGCCCTCGACGGGCAGCCGGCCGCACTCGTCGTGACCCTGCCTCCGCTCGGGGCGGCGTACTTCAAGCCGCTGGGCTAGGGGGAGCGCCCGGGTAACCGGGCGGGTGGCGCCGAAGCAGGTCCGTAGAGGCCCGGAATCCGCGTGATTCCGGGCTTTTCTGCACCCTCTTCCAGGCTGCTTTGTCAGCCACGCGAAGTGGTGGTAGAGTTTATTTCCGCGCTGCTCCCCGGAGTTGAACGGCCACAAAAACCCAGAAGCCAATGGCAAGCTGAGTTTGGAACGCCGATTTGACTAGGGTGAAGCGGCCGGGTAAGTTTGACAAGTTGCTCCGGAGCGATCCTTGACTGTAGTGGTTGTGGTGGTGCCGGGTGTGTCTGTTGTTTGAGAACTCAATAGTGTGCCAAGTTTGTTGATACCAATTTATTGTATTGAATTGGTTGAATTGACCAGGTTGCGCCATCCCGTGGTG
>NZ_JBFTOC010000021.1:0-57756 GCF_056397785.1 Arthrobacter sp. 05L421 | reverse complement strand
ACGTCGAGCCGAAGGAGCATCAGCAAGGTGTCGATCGCAGACTTCAACTCGTCGAGCTGCCGGTACTGTTCGATGATTCCGGCTCGATCCTCGGCCTGACGAAAGTCCCGGAGCGTGCGGGCGCAGAACGCGAGCAGGTCCCGGAATTCATCGCCAGCCCGCCCTGCTACTGATGGAGCCACGTCGGGCCCCTGATTGCCGTCCATGATTCAAGTTTCCTGCGGAGGTCCGACATTTAACGGACAGCCAGAGGAGGGGGGGGGCGGACAGGCGGCGGCGGTGACTGACCCGGGCGGCGGTCTGTGGCCGTCGCATCAGCGGCGATACTGCTCTCTCGGGCACCGCCCGCCGCGACGGAGCTCAACCTCGCCGTGTGCTGCCGGGACCACGTCTGGCCCTGGTTGCCCTCCATGATTCAAGACTCCGCGCGACCTACGACATTTGGATCTACGCGGGCATGGGTGGACAACAAAGGCAGAGTTAGCTGGTCAAATTCCTCTGCCATCTCCAGATGAACCTGAGCCCACGCTGGGGCCAGCGGGCCAGCGAGCTGGCGCAGCGTCAGGTCGTCGTCGTCGTGGGGAAGTGGCCGCCGCGCCGCCGGGCGGTTCTCCCGGCAAGACTCTTGCTCGAAATCTGACTTCGGAGGAGGATGATCGGCACACTGGAGGAGGCCGTCGTGACGCAGCTTGGCAAGTTTGAAAAGTACCTGATCGAGGAATTTTTCGACGATTACCGTTCCGGCGCCATGAGCCAGCGCACGTTCACGCGCCGGGTGGCGTTCATCACGGGCAGCATGGCTTCGGCCTCGGCAGCGATGCTCCTGGTTGGCTGCGCGGCCGACGAGGTTCCCCGCAGCACGGACCCCATGCCGACGCCGGCACAATCCTCGCCGGGGACCGGCAGCGCGTCCGCGGGCGCCGTGCCAGGGGCCAAGAGCCCGCTGTCCGTCCCGGAGGGGGCGGCCGGACTCACCACGGCGACCGTGCAGTTCGCTGCGGGCGGCACCCACATCAGCGGCTATCTCGCCCGGCCCGAAAGTGGGACCGCCGGGCCGGCCGTGCTGATTTGCCACGAGAACCGCGGGCTGACGGCCCATATCCAGGATGTGGCCCGCCGCTACGCCAAGGCCGGGTACGCGGCGCTGGCCCTGGATCTGCTGAGCCGGGAAGGCGGCACCGCTGGCATGGACCCCGACGCGGTCCCGGGAGCTCTGACTCAGGCCGGGGCCCGGCGTCACGTCTCCGATTTCGCCGCCGGATTCGAGTATTTGAACACCCAAAAGTTCGTTGACAAGGGGCGGATCGCCATGAACGGCTTCTGCTTCGGCGGCGGTATCACGTGGCAGGCGGCGACTGCGATCCCTGGCCTTAAGGCGACCTCAGCGTTTTATGGACCCGCACCTGATCTGGACAAGCTCACGGCCATCAAGGCGGCTGTCTTTGGCGTTTACGCCGAACAGGACCAGCGGATCACCGGAGCCATGCCGGCCCTCCGGGATGCCTTGGCCAAGACCGACGTCCGGCACGAGCTCAAGATCTATCCCGGCGTGGACCACGCCTTCCACAATGACACTGGGCCTCGCTACAACCAGGAGCAGGCCACCGCCGCGTGGAACGATACCCTCGCTTGGTTCGGCAAGTACGTGTGAGTGGCGTGGTCCCCGGAACACGTCCCAGCCAGCGGGAGGGCTGCTTACTCGCCCGAGGCAAACTCTGGCAGAACTCGGCCGCCCGCGTCCGGCGTCCCTTCGTGGGGGCCGCCCAACGCCTTTAACGCCAAGAGGTGTTCCATGAGGGCACGTTCTGGGTGGCCGGGATGTGCAGCAATCTGCTGGCGAAGCAACTCCCGGGCCCGGCGGTGTTCCGGAGCGGTGTCGTCCAGCACCGCGTCAATGATTCTGCTGGCCTGATGCTGGATGGCATCGGCAGATGCGGCTTGTTCCGCACCGGATACCAGGTCGTGCTGATCCCCTTCTTTGGGGCGTTCTGAAGTGGACGAGGGCTCCACCGACATGGCTATTCCTTCGATCATCGTCCCGGCTGAGTCCGGAACCGGCTTGCCGCCTTCCCCCCATCCCGGGCATGGTACCCGGACCCGAAGGCGGGCCACCGTGACAAACCATACAACGGCGCCGGGCCCGTCGACGCTAATTGAAGCGAAGTTTTCGTCAAGGTGATGCACAGGTTGCTGTGTCGCGTACCTCAAAAAGAGGCCGGCCACCGGCGGCACGGCATGAATCCACGGCATGTACTCGTGGTTGTCACCTGCCCGAAAAGACGTGGAAATACTGGCCGTGTAGCTTCGCACCAAGGAATCCGTTCGAAAGGTAGTACGCCATGCGTGTTGGATTGATCCGGGTGATGACGACGTCGGACCGACGCCTGCTCCACGCCCACGGGAAACTTCTGCAGGAAGCATTCGGATTTACCGTCACCTCCCGCTGTATTCCGGACCAGCCGTCCGGCGTCTACAACCAGGCGTCGCTCGATTCTGCAGCACCCAAGGTAGTCCAGCTGGCCCGGGAAATGGCCGGTGACGCCGACGCCCTGATTATCAGCTGTGCGTCCGACCCCGGGCTGGCCGCCGCCCGGTCTGCCGTGGACATCCCCGTCATCGGGGCAGGCTCCGCAGCCGCGGCCGCCGCACTGACCTTTGGTGGACGGATTGGGGTCCTTGGACTCGGCGCCCACGTACCGGGTCCGATCTCGGAAGCGCTAGGGGAGCGCATGCTGCTTATTGATGGGGAGGGGCGGGTCGAAACGCCCGACGCGTTCCTCATGCCTGCCGGGATCTTCGATGCCCTCGCCGCGGCGCACATGCTGGTTGACGCCGGCGCCGACGTGATCGTCCAGGCCAGCACCGGCCTGAGCAGCATCGGCATGGCGGACGTGCTCCGCCGTCGGCTCGGGGTTCCGGTCATCGACGCCGTGACGGCGGCCGGCTCCATGCTCGTCTCCGCGGTGGTGGCCCGGGAACTTCAGGAGGTTTGAGTCCCGCCGCCGGTGGCTGCGCGCCACCGGTCAACGACAAGACAGCCCCGCACCCTGTTGGGGCGCGGGGCTGTGGGGTGCTGAGCCGGTCCTACTTGTAGACGCGGACCCAGTCGACCTGCATCTGCGAAGGTTTGGTGGCCGACCCGTCAGGGAACCAATCCAGCTGCAACGTCTGATGCATGCCCACGGAGGGCAGGTGCGCGCGGTTCGTGTCGGAGAAGGTCTTCACGCCGTCGATGTAGCCCGTGATTCCGGTCGGGGTCCATTCCACGGCGTAGTTGTGCCACTGGGTGGTGTCGATCGTCTTGGCCGCCGTGGTTTGGAAGCTCGAGCCGCCGCAGGCGTAGTGCAGGAAGAATTTGATCTGCGTGGTGTTGGTGCTGCCCTCGGCGTAGTCGATCTCGGCGCAGTTGGGGGAGGTGTTGTTGTTGGGCCACAGGATCAGCACGGGGTGGTACTTCGGGTCCCGGGCGCTGGTCCGCATGCGCGTCTCCCATTTGCCGTACTTCTGCTGTGCAAATTTTGCCGACATGCCGCCCGTAGTGCCGGCCGAGTTGCCGCTGACCGTGGCCACGCCATTGGCGACCGACCATGCCTGCGGGCTCCGCACACCCTTGCCGGCATGTCCGGTTCCCTTGAAGACGCTCCACTTGGTGGAGTCGGGGGCGCCGGCCTTGGAGAATTCGTCGCCTGCAACAACCGCACCCCAGCCCCGGGCGGTGGCGGCTTGCGACCCGCCGCCGGTCGCGGCGACGGCGGCCTTGGCCGCAACGGGCGCGGCGGCCGGCGTCGAGCCCGTAGTGGCTGCCGCTTGTGCGGCGCCCGATGCTGGCGCGGCGCTGAGCGTGGAGGAAGGTGCGACGGCGGCTGCCGGTGCCGCTTCGACCCTGGGATCCGCCGTTGCAGCGGCGGTGCCGACGACGGGTTTGGGTGCAGAGGGCTTCGCCGTCTTAGCCGCTGCGGCCGCTGCTGACGTGGAAGCCGCGGCAGGCCGCGGGGCCTGGGTGGCCGCCGCTGACGTGGAAGCCGCGGCAGGCCGCGGGGCCTGGGTGCCGCCGGAGGGTGCTGCCGCGCCGTCCGTGGGAGCGACGCTGCAACCGGTCAGGGACAGTGCTCCCAAGCTCAACGCAATCGCTATTTTGTGGAGCTGCGGTGTCATGAAGCGTGGTGGCTTCGACTCTGCGTGATTGAACTGTGCGTGATTGAACTGTGCGTGTTTGGACGGTGTTTTCTGGAACAACGGACCCCTCCGGGCTTTGTGACGGGCGCTCACTACCGTCGCTGCCAGGGCGGCGAGTGCGGGAAGCAACATCGGGCCCCTGCTGCCAGAGCATGGGCGAGCAGGCGCCGAACGGCGCAACCGGGCCCTGAGAAGGGGCGGTCCGGGGCCCTGCATTCGGGCCAGGCCTTCGCGGCCAGTGGCCTACGTTACCGGAACGTTACCTTGACCCGCAAACCTTCCGGGAAGGGTTCACGGCATTTTCCGGCGCCCAGGCGAAAGAATGGACGGGTGAGTGATGCTGGCGAATTCATCGACCTCTCGCTGCAGCGGGAAAGTTCCTGGCGCCGTGCGGACGGGCTGGCTTCGCGGCTGGAGATGGAACCAGGAGGCAACGGCCTTCGGTTCTACGGCACGTCCATGGGTGCCGTGCGCGGGACCGTCCGGGACGCCGGCCGCCGCTATCCCGGGCTGTCACACGATGAAATCACTGCGCTGAGTTCCGAACTGTGGGGCTCGAAACCGGGGACTATGCCGGTTTTCGAGCGCAGGCAGGCCGCGGTGATCCTGCTACAGGCCAATGTGAAGCTGCTGACCAACTCCGACCTCACCCGGCTGGAGGGCTTCATCCGGGAGGCGCACGTGCGGGAGCTCGTGGATCCGCTCGCCGTTGACGTTGTCGGCCCGTTGGTGGGCGGGCTTGACCTTTTGGCCAGGGTGCGGGCTGACAGCGTGCTGGACCGGTGGATGCGCGAGCCCGATGCCTGGCTGCGCCGGGCCGCGCTGCTTTCGCCGCTGCAGGCTCTGCGCGCAGGTACGGGGGACTGGGACAGATTTGTCCGCCACGCCAATGCTGTGCTGGGCGAGCCTCAAGGGCCGTTCGACTCCGACGCCGACCTCCACGCCGAGGGCGACGGCGCTGTGGTCCGGGATGCGGTTTCCCGCGTCCTGGCCGAGATGGCTAAGACAAGGCCGGAGCTGCAATTCACCGCCGCTGGAGAGTGACGACTCGAGTGCTGGCGCCAGCCCGGCCCGGCCCGGCCCGTGTTCTGACTTGCGGACCTTCGGGCTTCCCGTCGTCCGGACTTTCAGACTTTCGGATCTCCCGGACCGCCGGGATCACCCGGTCCGACGGCGCTGCCGGCATCGCCGGATCTGCCGCCGGCATTTGCGGGCAGCGCGAATGTCCTCGCCGCCCGCGAGCCGGCGACGGCGCTCGCGGCTATGGTGACCAGCGCGCCGACCAGCAGGGCCGCAGCCTCGCCCGGGAGTAGGACCTGCAGCTGAGTGCCGATGCTCGCCGCCGCCACGGGCACGCCCAGTTGGGCCGCCGACAACACCCCGAGTGGCAACGGAAGCCCCAGGAACGCCAGGCCGGCGTGCGTCAGCAGGGTCCCGGCTCCGAGGGCCAGTCCGAGGGCAATCATCTCCGGATGCCCGGCAAGGTCTTTGAGTGTCAGTGACGCGCCCAGCCACACGAAGAACACCGGGCCAAGGAAGCCGTCACTGAGGGCGAACAGTTGCCGGGCCAGGCGCCTCGGTTCGCCGACGGCGGCCACCACCAGGCCGAATGAAAAGCCTGCCAACATCACGGACACATTGCTCCACGTCGCGACTGCGGCCAAGGCGAAGAGGACGGCCAGTTGGCTCCTCAGCTCCAGGGCAAACTTGCGGCTTTCCGAGAGTCGGTGCATGCGCCCGTTGATTCCCCTGCGATCGAGCCAGCGCAGGACGAAGTAGAGCACCACCGCGCAGCCGGTCACTGCGAGCACGCCCAGTGCCGCGCGGCCTGCGTGGGGCGGGTCCACGAGGAGCGGCAACGCCACAATGCAGGCTAAGTCGGCGATGGCCACCTGCGCGGTCATGGCGATGACATGGGGTCCGCCGAGGCGCAGGGAATCGATGATCGGAAGGACCAAGGCGGCCGACGAGGAGGCCAGCAGCACTGCGTAGAGGGGAGCATGTCCAGTTCCGAAGAGCAGGCCGATGCCGGTGGCGACCGCCACCGCTGCCGCTGCGGCCGCAATGGCCCGGCGGGAGCCATGGCCAAGGGCGGAGCGGATCTGCGGATCCCTCACGGGAACATGGGTTCCGGCCACAAACATCATCAGCGCGAATCCGATGTTGGCCAGCAGGGTAAACGTCGGGTCTGTGGGGTCCACGAGGGCCAGGCCTGAACGTCCGATCGCGATGCCGGCCAGCAGTTCGCCCAGCACCACCGGCAGCCGCCAGCGCACCGGCAGAGCCAGCAGGGGGCCAGCGAGGGCGACGACGGCAATCAGCGCCAGGGACAGGAATGTCACGGCTCGCCGCTGCTCTCCTGCGCCGGGCCTGACCGCCGCTCCACCACCGCGTAGGCCTTGCCGTCCAGGAAGGCCCAGTCGTTGACAACCATGTACCCGAGCGCATCCACCCGATCATTGAGGACGTGCTCGTCGAAGCCGCCGTCGCGCGGTTCCGCGTCCCACGTGGTCACGCGGACGTCCTGGCCGTCCAGGATCAGCAGCTCGGTGTTGACGTCGAAATCTTCCTGGGGCTGAGTGCTCAGCTGGCAGATGGCGACACAGTGGCTGTTCATTTCGGGCCTCCGCTCAGGCGTGGTGCTGATGGCATCATCCTACGTTCGGATGCGGCGCCGCCCCATGGGCAATTGCGGGACCGTACTGTGGCCGCCGTTACCTGAATGTGACATTTACATCCGGTTCGGGTTACGGTGGATAGGCGCCTGTTGTCTCCGATACGGGCGCTCCCCAGCCGATTGCCTAACTCTGCCGCGGCCCGGGGATAACTCGCATCAACTACCGGCAGAGACGGGGAAACCACATTTGGCCTGCTGATGACGCAGGTCTTGGGGTGAAGCCGCACAGTGCCCGCAGTGACGGGCCCGGGAGTGCGGCCGGGTGACTCCCATCCGAATCCGACAGCTCACCTCGCAGGCACTGGGAGAGGCTACACTCATGTCTTCAATCAATACTTTTGCGCGCCATGCCGCCGTCTTCGCCGCCGCATCCGGCCTGGTCCTCACCAGCGGAATGGCAGCCAACGCAGCTGCAGCACCTGCGCAGCGCGACTCCGCTCCGGCGTCCAAAGTGGACGTCAACGCGCTGGTCAGTGCGCCCGTCAACGCTGATTCAAGCGTCAAGATCAGCTTTGACCGCCCGGCGGTAGCTACCGTCGCAGCACCGGTGATCGAAAAGCCCGTTGCCGTGGCGACGGCTCCCGCCGCAGCCCCCGCCGCAGCCCACGCCGTTGCCCCTGCTGCAGCGCCTGCAGCAGCACCGGCCGCAGCACCCAAGGCAACCATCAAGGTGCAGTCCGCTCCGGCCGCAGCGCATGCCGCGGCGCCGGCTGCCGGCGGACGCAACGCCATCATGCTCTCGGCCGCCTACAGCCAGGTGGGCATCACCCAGGACTGCACCGCCATGGTGGAAAAGGCCCTTGGCGCCGCGGGCAAGCCCGTCGGTGACATCGGTCCCCGGGCCTTCCTTGGCCTCGGAACCGTCGTTTCGACCCCGAAGCCCGGCGACATGGTGGTCCAGTCCGGTCACGTTGGCATCTACGCCGGCAACGGCCAGGTGGTCAGTGGCGGGATGAACGGGAAGAACCAGACGATGGTCCACCCGCTGTCCTGGCTGACCGCGACCGGCGGCGTGACCTTCGTCCGCGCCTAAGCTGTACGGCCCCTTCCAGGGCTATACAGTCCGGAAAGACCGGCGATCGATTCCCTTGGGGGCAAATCGATCGCCGGTCTTTTCTGTGCATATGGTTCTCAGGGATTCACGCGCCCGGCCAACGGCAGCGTCAATTTCATGACCGTGCCCTCGGCACCCGTCGCGGCCACCTCGACGGTCCCCCCGGCAGCGACGGCGATCTCCCGGACCAAGGCCAGGCCGATCCCAAAGCTCCGCTGTCCCTGTGAACCGTCAGTGCTGGCGGTCCGCACGAAGCGGTCAAAGATTCGGGCCTGATCGACGCCGGTGATGCCGGTCCCGGTGTCCGCCACCGTGATGACGGCGCGGCTCTGCTCGATCGACGTCGTGATGGACACGCGGCCGCCCTCAGGGGTGTGGGCAAGGGCGTTGTCCGCCAGGGCCAGTACGGCACGGCGCAGTGCATCCTTCTCGATCCGGGCCAGCGGCCGGGCATCGGCCACGAAATCCAGGCGCACTCTGCGCTGGTCCGCGACCTGCTGGAGGCTCCCTGCGACGCTGGCGGCGGCGTCGGCAAGGTCGGCAGGCGGTGCGGAGCGGTCCGGGGCTTCCGTGGTTGCTGCGAGGAGGAGTTCGTTGACAATCCCGGTCAGCGTTGCTGCGTCCTCTCGGATCCTGGCAAGGTCTTGGCCTTGCCTGGAGCCGGGCACGGTGTTGCGCTGGGCAAGCTGGATCCTGGTGTCCAGGATGGTTAAGGGTGTGCGCAATTCGTGGCTCGCATCCTGGACGAAGCGCCGTTGCCTGGCCAGGGCATCACCGAGGGGGCGGATGGCGCTGCGCGCGCTGAGCCACCCGACGATGCCGGCCAGCAAGATTCCCGCCACCCCGGCGATGACCATGGCTTCGAGCACATCTTTGGAATCCAAGTATGCGTAGGCCGTCCCGGCCGCCGCAGAGCCTGGCACTTCGGGATGGGCCAGTTGATTCAGGAGGTAAAGCGCCGTGGCGGCGAGCAGCCCGATGACCATGACCGCGCACGCGCCGCTGATCCGCAACGCGACCTTGAGCGAGGCCTTGCGCAGGATGGAGTAGTCCGGATTTCCGCCGGTTCCGCCGTTACTCATCAGCCTCGCCGATCTGGTAGCCGAGGCCGTGCACCGTGCGGATGACGGCCTTGGAGATCTTCCGGCGCAGGTGGTGAACATACGTATCGATCACGCCGGGCTGATCCGAGGCGTGGAAGTACGCCGTGAGGAGTTCGTCCCGGGTGAAGACGCGGTCCGGTTCTGCGGCCAGGGCTGCGAGTAGTTGGCCTTCTTTCGCCGTCAGCGACACCGTCTGCCCGTAGACGGAGCGGACTGTGCGCTGCGTCGGATCCAGTTCCCAGTTCCCGATCATCACCCGTGCCGGGGCCGGAGAAATGAAGGTGCGCGTCAGTGCGCGCAGGCGTGCTGCCAGTTCGCCGGCGTCGAACGGCTTGGTCACGTAATCGTTGGCGCCGGCGTCCAGGCCCCTGACCTTTTCGTCGGCATCGCCCAGCGCGGTCAGGATCAGGATGGGAGTGACAATGCCCTTCGACCGCAGCGCCGCGATCAGGGCGATGCCGTCCATTACCGGCAGCCCGCGGTCGATCACCATGACGTCCCATGTCCCGGTGAGCCCGTGGTGGAGGCCATCACGGCCGTTGGTGACCAGCTGGATCCGGTAATCCGGGTCCAGGAGCTCGGCGATGAGCGGTCCCAGGACGGCGTCGTCCTCGACGAGCAGCAGGGACGGGCGGTCAGCGATAGTCATGTCAGCTATTCTTTCGCGGCCATTTCCTCAGTCCGCAGTCCATCCTCGGATTCCTGCGCCGTGTCGCCGGCGGCTGTGCCCGTGGTGACGTCGGAGACCCGACTGTTGCGGCGGCGCTTGAGTAACTGCACGGCCGCCGGTAAGACGGAGACCAGAACCATGGCCACCGCAATGACGTCGATATTCTTGGCGATGATCTCAAAATGTCCCAACCAGGTGCCAAGCAACGTCACGGAGCTGGCCCAAGCCACCGCGCCGATGACGTTCCAGAGGGTGAAGTACTTGTACTCGTAGCGCGCAATCCCAGCGGTGAGAGGCGCGAACGTCCTGACCATGGGGACGAAGCGGGCCAGCACGATTGCCGCCCCGCCGTGGCGGCGGAAGAAGTCCTCTGTGGTGGTCAGGTGCGCTGTCTTCAGGATCCTGGCGTCATCCTTGAACCATCGCCTGCCAAATTTCCGTCCCAGCAAGTAGCCGACCTGGTCACCGGCGACGGCGGCCGCGGTGACGACGCCGATCAGCACTGGCAGCGTCAGTTGTAGCTGCTGGTGCAGAAGGCCTGCGGTGAACAACAGCGAGTCACCGGGGAGGAAGGGAAAGAGCACGCCCGATTCGATGAAGACCATGAGTGCGATGACGCCCAAAGCGGCCGGACCCAGCCCGGCGAGCAGGCTTGCCGGGTCCAGCAGTGACGGTGTACCGGCGGCGTCGGCGGCCGGTAATAAGGAATAGACGTCCAAGGCGTGCATTCTCATTTCCTCTCAGGGTCAGGGGAGAGGATGGCAGACGGGCCACGGAGCCGGTCCGCCACCCTGGGTATGACAACGTTCCAGAGTCCCGTCAGCAGGACCACTGCGGCGCTCGCGGCCAGGAATGAAGCTGCGACATCGGTGGGGTAGTGGACGCCGATATACAACCGCGACCAGGCGACGACCAGTGCCATCGCCGCCGCCCCCACGGCGGTGACCTTGGCCCAGCGGGTTCCACGGGCCAGGAAGTAGAGTGCGAAACCGACCGCCACCGCACAGGCCACATGGCCGCTCGGGAAACTGTCGGAGCCGTTTTCCGGAGCCAGGGGATCGAAGAGCAGGGCGGGGTTGGGCCGCTGGCGGGCAATGATGATCTTGAAGATTTCGCTGGCCACCCAACCGGAAGTTGCCACCAGGCCAAAAGCTACCGCCTTGAGGAGGCCGCCGCGGAACAGCAAGATGAAGAGGGCAGCGGCTCCGATCAGCGCGAGACCTGCCACCGGGCCAAAGATCACATTCAGGGCCATCGCGACGGCGGTCAGGGCGGCGAGGTGATGGTGGCTGAGGTCCTGGTCCACGCCGAGCTCGGTGGCGCTGAAGCCCGGGGTCAGCTGCGCGGCCAGCCCCAGTGCGACGACGGCGGCGGAGAGCAGGACACCCAGCAACAACCAGTGGCGGATCTGGGGGAGGGACCACAGGCGCGGCCCCGCGGCAGGACGGCCGGCGTCGGGACGGCCGCTGTCGGGACGGCGCTGTGCCATATCGCGGCTTGGTGCTGCATCGCGATTCACTGCTTCGCGTCTAACAGGGGCGGGTCCAGTCATGGGATCCTCCGGCTCGGGGCAAGGGGCGCCCGGTGAGGCACCACCTCCCACTCTCCCGCCCGGCGATTAAGAAACGCTTAAGAAGTGCAGTGGAATGTCGGCGAGATCCGCCCCGGCGTTGCGTCGCTGACTGGGGCGGAATAGGGGGCCCTGCCCTTGCGCGGGCAGCCGCCAGCGGGAAGAATGCTGGGAGTCCATGGCCTCACCGCGGTCAGTTACTTTCGGGGGAAGAACAAATGCCTGCGAACCATTTCAAGCAAATGCCCGGGGCCGGTCTGGATGTCTGAGCCCACGCCGCGCCACTACCGCTCCGGCGCGCACCGGGCTGGAGGCGGATCCCACTCCGGCGCGCGGCCCCTCACCAGGCGTGCGGGATGGATCCGGCCGCAGCATCTGACCGCGGGCGCCGTCGCACTCGCCCTTGTAACCGCCGGTGGCGTCTACGCAGGCGTCCAGGCAGGGTTACCGGATCCGCCGGCCGCTGCTGCAACCGCTGTCGCCACCTCGACTGGGACCGCGGTCGCGCCCGCGCCAGTTACCGTCGCCAGCCGCACAGCTCCGGGAGCTGTCCCGCCGGCCACCGCCGCCGCCAGCCGGACAGCTCCCGCATCTGCCCCGCCAGCTAAAGCCCCCGCCGTGCCCGCTGCCCCGGTCCGGGCCATCGGCCCCGGACTGGACGGCCAGATCAACGACATTATCGAGGACAACAGCGCTTACGCGCTGGGGGTGTCGCTGATCGATCTTTCGGATGGTGTGGTCCACGGCTACGGAGTCCAAGGCAATTTTGTGGCCGCCAGTACGGCCAAGATCCTTGCCGCGTCGGCGTATTACCACCTCGTGGAGACCGGCCGCGCCTCGCTGACTGCCCGGATGGGGGCCTCGACGGCCGGGGCCCAGATCCGCCAGATGGTCCAGCAAAGCAACAACGACTCGTGGGCGCTGATCCTCTCGGCGGTCGGCTATGGGCGCATTGCCGACTACGCCGCCTCGATCGGGATCACCTATGACTGCACGGTGAACCTGCTGGCCCCGGCAGAAATGGCCCGGACCCTCCAGCTGCTCTACACGGGACGGTTGCTCAATGCCGGCCACACCGCCCAGCTGCTGTCCTACATGCAGAACACCAATTTCGAGACGCTGATCCCTCCTGCGGTTCCACCGGGCGTCGGGGTCTTCCATAAGTACGGGCTGCTGTCCGGATACCTGCACGATGCCAGCATCCTGGTCAAGGACGGCCGGGCCTTCGTGTTCGTTGTGTACACCCGTGGCCTGAACTATTCGGACACGGGTCCCCGGACCCGGATCATTCAACAGCTCACCCGGACCGTGACCGCCGCCCTGTTCTGAGAGTACCGGTGGTTTTCAGGACCCGGCGCAGGACCTTTCGGTGGCCCTTTCGGTGGTGCCGTAGACGTCAGGGCTGACTTTATAGCCGTGGCGGTCCTGCGCCAACGCGCGCTTGTTGACGGCGGCCAAGGCGGCCGCATCCAGCGTCGTGGTGGAGTGGAGGTCCAGGAATTCCTGGCTGTCCCCACCGGAGGCCGTTACTTTGAAACTCCCCTCTCCGGCGCGGTAGTACTTCTGCTGATGGCCGGACGACGCCCCCTCGAGGGGGTTGAACTCGTCGACCCTCAGAATTTTGGCTTTCATGCTGACCACCTGGCCGCAGTCCAGGAAATCAATCGATGGTGCTGACCCCTCTGTATAGGGGCCAAATTTTCTCGTGGGGTGCGCCGGCATGGCAATGCCGGCCCGCGCATTGTCTACTCCGGCGATGAACGTGCTGGGGGCGCCGGCAAATTTTCCGGATTCAAGCTCCTCCGGGTACTCGCCCAATAGCCAGACCGTCCCCTTCCTGGTCTGGGCAAAGAAGGCCAGTTCGGATTCTTCGAGGACGCCGTCGGAGTAGTCACGGTCCCACAGGACAACCGTGCGAACTCCATCCACCACCTTTGTCAGGTCCGTCACGATTGACACCACACGGTGCGTGTGGACCTCCGGCGGACTCGTGGTGAGGTCGGTGACCCTGCCAATGAAGTCGGATCGGGTTCCCGGATTCATGGGAAGCCAGATGTTATCAACCTTCGGCTCGTCCGGGAAAAAACCCGCCCTTAAGTCAGGGAGCGTGCCTGGGCCGCAGTCGGTCGCGGCGCCGGTGCTGGACTGGGCGGCCCCGACTGTGAAGAGTGACAGCGGCAACGCCAGAAGGCAACTGACTATGGCCATGCTTTTGCGGAGCATCGGATTTCCTTTGAGGCGTTACGGCGCTGTCTCTGTCCGCGGTCAGGCCGTGACCGGCCCGGCGGCAGCCTGTTCCCGCTCGCGTGTCTTCCTGGATTTGGCGAACCGGAGGTAGAGCGAGGGCACGATAAACAGATTGAGCAGGGTGGAGGTGATCAGGCCGCCCAGAATCACGACGGCCATGGGGTGTTCGATTTCGTGGCCGGGGATGTTGCCCATGACAACCAGGGGCACCAGGGCCAGCCCGGTGGCCAGAGTGGTCATGAGAATCGGCGACAACCGCTCGGCGGCCCCGCGCAGTACCAGCTCGCGGCCGAAGGTCTCGCCTTCATAGGTTTCCAGGTGCTGGCAGTGGTTGATGAGCAGGATGCCGTTGCGGGCGGCGATGCCCATCACCGTGAGGAAGCCAACGAGGGACCCAAGGGACAGGACTCCGCCGGTTATGTAGGCGGCAATGACCCCGCCGACCAGGGCCACCGGCAGCGTGAGCAGCGACAGGACTGCCAGCCGCCAGCTCCGGAAGGACGCCTGCAGCAGCAGAAGGATCAGGGCAAGTGCCGCCGTGGAGTAGATCATCAGGCGGTTCGTTGCCGCCTCGCGTTCGGTGTATTCGCCGAGCAGCTGCACGCTGTAGCCGGCCGGGAGATCCAGGCTGGCCAGGCGCGACTTCAGTTCGTTGGCCACCTTTCCCAAGTCCGCTCCCCGGGCCAGGAAGGATCCCACCTCCACGCGGCGGGATCCGTTAGTGCGGTCGATCTGGTTCGGCGTCGCCTGCAGGCTCACGTCGGCGACGTCGGCAAGCCGGACCCGCGTTCCACTTGGCGTATCGATGGGCAGGTCCTCGATGCTGGTGACGGACGAGCGGGTGGCCGGCGTGCTCCATACCTGGACGTCGTAGGCCCGGCCGTCCCGGAAGACGTCGCCGACTTCCTCGCCGGCTACGAGTGTCGCGGCCGCGCGCCGGACGTCCCCTGGTTTGAGTCCGTACTTCTGAGCCGCGGCCAGGTTAACCGTGACGGCGATCTGGGGGACTTCCACCTCCAGGGAGACATGCGGGTCCTCGGTGCCCTCAATCGAGTCCATGACGGCCTTGACCCGTTGCGCCTGTTCCCGGAGCGTCTTGAGATCGTCTCCGTAAACCCGGACCAGGATGGGCTCGCTGGCGCCGGTGATGACCTCTTCAATCCGCTCCTTCAGATAGGTCTGGACGTCACGGTGCAGCCCGGGGTAGCCGTTGACCACTTCCTCCACCGCGGCCACCGTCTTGTCGTAGTCGGCGTGGCGGTCGATGCTGATCCAGTGTTCGCCGGCGTTGACACCGACGATCTCGTCCGCGGCGAATGCCTGCCCGATGTGCGTGCCACAGTTCAGGACACCGGGGACCTTGAGAAATTCCTCGCAGCCGCGCTGGGAGATCCTGAACTCTTCCGCGGCAGAGGTTCCCGGTTCCGAGATCCAGTGCATCAGGAAGTCCCTTTCCTTGAACGTGGGGAACAGGGACGAGCCCATCAGCGGAGCGAGGACCAGGCCCACTACCGCCAGCACGCCAAAGCCTGCGTAGCCGATCCGGGGCCGGTTCATGGTCTTGGACAGGGCAGTGTGATAGCCGCGTTTGAGCACACGGACCAGCGGCGCGTCGCGTTCTTCCAGTTTGGCGTTGCCCAGCAAAATCAGGGCAAGGGCCGGCGTCACTGTCAGCGCCACAAGCATGGAGGCAAGGACAGCAAGGGTGTAGGAGACGGCCAGCGGCCGGAAGAAGACCCCGGTCAGCCCGTCCAGGAAGAAGATCGGTACGGCTGCGACCACAATGATCAGGGTCGCGTAGACGATCGGGCTACGCATTTCCAGCGAGGCTTTCAAAACCACCGATGCCGCAGATTCGTCACTGCCAGAGCCCTTAGCGGCCCCGGCACGCCGCTGCCGGAGCCGGCGCATGATGTTCTCGACGTCGATGATCGCGTCATCCACCACGACTCCCACGGCGATGACCAGACCCGCAAGCACCATCGTGTTGATTGCACTGGAGGTGAAATAGAGCACGAGTGCGGCTGTGAGCAGGGACAAAGGAATCGCGACGATGCTGATCAGGGCCGTGCGCCACTGGAACAGGAACGCGACGAGGATCATGACCACGAGCAGGCAGCCCAGCAGCAGCGCAATACTGAGGTTGGAGATCGCCTCCTCAACGAAGCTGGCGGGCCGGAAGATCGTGGTGTCGAAGTTGATGCCGCTCAGGCCCGGCTGCATCTCGCGGAGGGCCTCCTCTACCCCCTTGGTCACGTCCAGTGTGTTGCCCCACGGCAACTTCTCGACGATCAGCATGAGCCCGTGCCCGTTGTTGATCACCGCATCACCAATCAGCGGCTGGTGGTCCTCGACAACCTGGGCCACATCGCCCAGATGCAGCGCCACCCCGTCCTTTTCCCGAATGGTTACCTGGGCCAGATCAGCGGGAGTCTGGATCGGCTGGACGTGGCGGATCCCCATTCTCTGGGTCGGGCTGTCAATGAACCCACCGGTTCCGATGAACCGTCCGGGGGAGTATTTCAGCAGCCCGGCGTCGAGGGCGCCGGCGGTGACTTCCATGACCTGGTTGAGAGAGACGTTCTGGGCCTTGAGCTTGTCAGGTTCCACTTGGACCTGAAGCATCTGGAGCCGCTCGCCCCAGATGGCTACATTTGCCACCCCGGGGACCCGCAGCAGCCGGGCCCGGATGGTCCAGTAGGACAGCATGGACATTTCGATGAGCGAATGTTCCGAGGACGTCATGCCGATCTTCATCACGCGGCTGGTCGCAGACAGCGGCTGGAGCATCACCGGCGGGGCCGCCCAAGTGGGCAGCGCCGCAGTCACCGCAGCCATCCGTTCTGATACGAGCTGACGGGCGTTGAGCAGGTCAGTGCCCTGATGGAAGAGCAGCACGATCGAGGAGAGCTGGGGTACGGACTTGGACCGGATCTCGTCCAGGCCCGGCATGCCGCTCACGGCGGCCTCGATCGGCACACTGACGAGCTCTTCGACTTCCTGGGCGGTCAACCCCAGGCACGCTGTCTGGATTTCCACCCGTGGCGGGGCGAATTCCGGGAAGACATCCACGGACGCGGAACTCAACTGCAGGGAACCGAGAAGCATCACGGCGCACGCGAGGGCGACAACAACCGTCTTGAAACGGAGGCTGATCCCGATGAGCCAGCGCATGTCACTCAGCCGTATCGAATTCAGTGCCGAGAAGTTCCTCCGCACCCGTCGTGACCACCACGGTCCCTGCCGGCGGCCCGTCCGTCAGGACGGCAACGTCGCCGTTGATGCGCTGGACCGTGATGGATTGGCGGACGTAGACCCTAGGTTCAGGGTTGGTGTACACCCACGCCTTGCCCGAGCTGTCGTACAGTATGGCCCCGTAGGGGACAGTGAGCTTCTTGGTCTGGGGATCGGCGGCAATCACGGCTGTCGCGATCCCGACCCGTTCGACGGCGTGCTCCGTGAGGGTGAGCCGGTGAAGGTCCGTGCCGGGTACTTCGGCGATCTGCGCCGGTTCGCCTTCGGACGGTGCGGCCTCCGGCGCCTGCGCGCAACCTGTGGCGGAGAACGCCAGGAAGACCGTTACGAACACCGCCACGATGAAAGTGGCCACCTTGTTGCCCCGCGACGATAGTGGGGAGTTCATGGTGCATCCTGGCTTTCAGTTGGTGCAGCGGTGCCCTCTCCGGTCCGGGCGCTTGGCGCTGGCTTCGGTTCGAAGCGCAGCAGCATAGCGGGCACAACAAACAGGGTGAAGAAGGTTGTTGTCAGCAGGCCGCCCCAGATGATCACGGCAAGCGGCAGGATAATTTCCGTTCCGACGACGCCGCCGAGGAGGACCAAGGGCACGAGCGCCAGGGCCGTTATCACGATCGACATCAGGACGGGCCCCAGCCTCTCCTTGGTTCCGCGGACCACCAGCGCGGGCCAGGGCGCCGAAGCATCTGTTGCCTGCAGGCTCCGGACCTGGCCTGTCAGCAGGAGGGCACCGCGGACGGCTATTCCCAGCACTGCGGCGAATGCGACAAGGGCCACCAGCGAGTTGACGCCGCCCGTGGCCTGGGCGGCCAGCACGCCGCCGGACAGTGCCAAGATCAGGCCGAGGAAGAGCGGGGCGGCGAGCCGCCAGCTCCCCGTCGCCGTCTGCAGTAACACCAGGATGCCGGCGGTGGCAACGGCAGCGAGCAGCCAGAGCCACTGGTAACTGTTTTGCTGCTGGGCGTATTGGGTGAGGATCTCGGCATGGTAGGAAATCGGGAACTGCATCTGCTGCAGCGCCGTGTCGATGTCCCGCTGGATGTCGCCCAGCGGACGGCCCTGGATCTCGGCCTTGACATCGACGCGCCGCGAGGTGTCGTCGTGCAGGATCACGGACTCGTTCCCGACCATGGTCACCTGCGCGACGTCGCCGAGGCGGGCGTGGCCGCCGTTGGGGGTGTCAATGATCAGGTTGCGGACGCTGTCAAGGCTGCTGCGGGTGGCCGCATTCCCCTTCACGATGACCGAGAAGACCTTCTGCTGTTCATAGAGGTTGCCGACTTCGATGCCTTGGAGCAAGGCGGCAGCCGCCCGCCGTACATCACCAGGGACGACGCCGGCCTTTTGGGCCGCGGCCAGGTTCACTTTGACCTCGGCGATCGGCTGTTCAGCGGGCAGGTCGACATGCGGATTGACCACACCGGCCGTGTGCTCAAGAATCTGTTGCACCTCCGCCGCCTTCTGCCGCAGAATCGTCGGGTCCAGTCCGAAGACCCGGACGGCAAAGCCGCTGTCCGCTTCTTCCCGGATCTGGTCGATGCGTTCCTGCGGATAGGTGGAGACTTTGCTGGTCAGGCCCGGATAGCCTGCGATCACCTGGTCGACGGCGGCGGCCGTGTCGGGGTAGGACGCGTCCGGGGCCACGGTCACCCACAGCTCGCCGGAGCTGACGTCGCCGACCTGATCCGAGGTGATTGCACGCCCGACGTGTCCTCCGACGTTTGCCACGCCCTGCACTTTGCGCAGTTCTCCGGCGGCCGCTTCGGTGATCCGGCTCATTTCCTGGTCCGACGTGCCGGCTATCGCGCTCCAGTGCACCACCAGGGTCTTGTCCGCCAGCACCGGAACCACGGGACGAGTCCCGGCCAACTGGGGTGCGAGCGCCAGACCTGCCACCGCCACCACTGCCGCGGCGGCAAATACCCACCGCGTCTTTTGCGTTAGGCGCGTTACCGTGCGGCCGTAAGCGCCTTGCAACCGCGCCAGCGAACGGCGTTCCGACGCCTTGGAACCGCCAGGAAGGACGAATGCCAGGGCCGCCGTGACCGTCAGCGCAACAATCATCGAGACCACCAGCGCGAGCAGATAGCTCTGCACCAGGGGGCCGAACAGGGCGCCGTTCTCACCCGGGATAAAGAGCGCAGGCATGAGGGCCAGCGCCATGATCAGCAATGCGTAGAGGATTGGCGTCCGGGCTGCCCGCAGGGCGCCCGGGATCACCGAGTCGCGTCGGTCCTGGTCCTGTTCCGGGCCCTGAACCGGGACGTGGTCCTGGCCGGTGCCGGGACCGGCATCGGCGGATGCTGAATCTGCCCCGGCGGCAGCTCTGGCGGCGGCGCTGCGTGCCCGTGCGATTCCGTTCAGGTCCTCCGCAACGTCTCCCACGATGACTGCCAGAGCAAGCACCAGGCCGGCCAGGACCATGGTGTTCATACCGGTGCCGCGCAGATCGAGCACCAGCGCTGCCGCGGTCAGCGACACGGGAATCGTGATCAGACTGATCAGGGCCGTGCGCCAGGAACGGAAGAAAGCACCGAACAAGGCAACGATCAGCAGCAGCGCGATCAGCGCAGCAACGCCGAGCGTACCGACCTCTTCGTCGATGAAGGAGGCCTGCCGGTAGACGCTGGTATCGATCGTGACCCCTGGCAAACCGGGTTGGAGCTCGCGGAGGACCTCGTCGACGCCCCGGGTCACGTCCATCGTGTTGGTCTCCGGGAACTTCTCGATGACCAGCAATAGCTCGGCTTCGTTGCTGAGCAGGGCGTCGCCGATCAGGGGCTGGTGGTCGGTTGCCACCGAGGCCACGTCCTTAAGCAGGAGCTTGCCGGCCGGACCCTGGAGGGGAACCTGGCCCAGGTCCTCCGGGGTGGTAATCGGCAGGACATGCTGGACGCCGATCCGCTGATGGCCCGTCTCGAAGAAACCGCCGGTGCCCGGTGTGGATGCTTCCAAGTAGCTCAGGGGCGACACCCACACGGAGTTGCCGGTGGTCTTGATGATCTCGTCAAGGGTGACTCCCTTGGCCTCGAGCCGCGCCGGGTCCACCAGGACTTGAAGTTGTTGGTCGCGCTGGCCCCAGATGGCCACGTTCGCGACCCCGGGCACGGCCAATAGCCCGGGCTTCATGGTCCAGCGGGCCAGGACGGACATGTCGATGGCGGACATGTTTTTGGAGGTCAGCCGGACCATCATGACCCGGCTGGTCGAGGACAGCGGCTGCATGAGCACGGGAGCTGCCGAAACATTGGGCAGTGCGCGCGCCTGGGTCAGCCGTTCCGAGACGAGCTGCCGTGCGCGCAAGATGTCGGTCCCCGGCTTGAAGACCATCTGGATCGACGAAAGGCCGGGCACGGATTTGGATCGTATTGCCTCAACCCAGGCCACCCCGTTCAGCAGGTCGGCCTCCATGGGGGAAGTGATGAGTTGCTCCACCTCGGCGGCCGAGAGTCCCAGCGCTTCCGTCTGGATCTCAACCTGCGGCGGGGCGAACTCCGGAAAGGCGTCCACGGACATGCTCGGCAGGTTGGTGAGCCCGAGGGCAAGGATTCCTGCCGTAGCGGCCAGGACCAAGAGCCTGAACTGCAGAGTCCAGCGCACGATTGCACTCATCATGGCCGTTACCCCGCATGCCGCACAGGGGTGCCGGGACCACGGAATTGACTCCGGCGTCGTCGGTAGCGTGGGCCGGTGGGGTGGGCCTGGGGAGTGGCCGGACCGTGCAGTCGCCCTGCCGCGGAAGCGGCTTCTGTAAATACGATGCTGACTGCTATTCCTGTGTGGCGAACTGCCAATATTCCATTCACGGCGCGGCTCCTCAACCTAAAGCCATAGCGCCCCCCAGCCGTCAAGAGCAATAATGATCTTCGGGCACACAGGCGTCAATAGAGATACAGGTGATCGCCATGAAAGCAGTCGCAGGGGACCGCATCATCATTCGGGGGCACACGGTCGAGTCCACAGACCGGCACGGCCAGATCCTTGAAGTGAGAGGGGACGATGGTGCGCCGCCGTACCTCGTCAAGTTTGACGACGGCCACGAGACGATCATATTTCCCGGCGGTGATTTCGTCGTCGAACGGCCCGGAAGCGGGCCCTAGAAACTCCGCACTGGAACCCGGTCCTAGAAACTCGACGAGCTCCCGGACCCGGAGAAGCTGCCGCCGCTGGACCCGTACCCGGTGGTGGTGGCGCCGCCGCCGCGCGCGCTGCTGACGCTGCTCACACCGCTGGTGAAGCCGCTGTTGAAGCTCGGGACCGAGAAGAAGTAGTAGGACGGGTACACCGTTCCGAGGATGCTCGGCTCGTACGCGTGGCCGTATCTGGCCTTGGTCCCCGACTGCGCACTGTCCATTTCCTGGCGCATGAGTCCGGCTTCCTTGTCATTGCGGGCATAGGCGTCGATCAAGGTGTCCGCGTGGTTCTTCAGGAGCTCCGAGAGGTGGGTCCGGGCGTCACGCAGCCGGTCCAACGCCGTCTCGGGTGTGATTGAGCCGTCCGCCAGTTCCGCCGACCAGCGCTCCACATCACGCCGGCTTTCATCGCGGAAGGACCGCAATGCCGCAGCCGTCGCCGAGGTTCCTTCGGCACGGCGCTGGCTGAGCAGGTTTTCCAGATCGTCCAGGTCACTGCAGAACGGTTCGAGCTGACGGTCCCATGCGGCGGGCCACGCTGAGCCGCGGTTGAGCAAGGCATTGGTATCGGCGATCACGTCGTCCAGTGCGTCGAGTTCGGCCGCGGCGTCGGCGTAGCTCCGGACCAGTTTGAGGTTGGGCCGGCGGCCCAGGTCCCCGCTGCCGAGGGCACGTACCTGGTTGGAAAGCTTGGTGGCAGCGTTGTACCGGTTCACAAATGTGCGGTGCTTCTCCAGGACGGTGCTTCCGTACCGGGACGACTCGGGAATGGTGCTGGCGTTGAGCTCGGTGACCTGCAGGTCCATGCTGACGTTGGCGTAGCTGACGTCACCCCGTGCCAGTTCCTTCCGGCTGGACACCCGCGTCCGCCACCGCACGATCAGCCACGCCGCAGCCCCGCAGACCGCGGCGGCCACCACCGTCCAGGCCGTGACCAGGAAAGCCGTGGAACGGTACCACGGCTGGTTGATGAGTTCGGCGCCGCGGCGGATCCCGGCAATGGTGCCGTCGGTCCACTGCGCATCGCGGAGCAGCTCCTTGGAGGCGTTCTGGATGTCCTCGCGCTGTTCGGGGGAGACCTTCCGGTCCTCACCCATGTACGTCCCCACATGCCGGCCCACCGGATCGAGGGCGAAGATAAACAGCCCGTCCGCCCACTTCTGCCCGTCGGCGCTGATCCATTCTGGATGTTCGGTGCGGGCGAACCGCAGGACTTCCGCGTTCAGGTTGTCCGCGGCCGTGCCGTTGTACGTGTAGATCGCAACTTTGGTGGGCATGTAAAAGTCGGTGGACCGCACCGCGGGCAGCAGCGTTCTTTGGTCCAACACGCCGGCGCGGTCTTCAACCATGACGGCGGTCGGCGTCACGGCGAGCGCCACGGAGGCTCCGCCGAGAAGGCCGGCCATCAGCACTACCAGGGCGGCGAGGGCCTTGCGCGTGATTCCCATTTTCCGAGCGTAGTGGCTGGCTCCAGCGACGTCGACGCACACGCCGCCGCAACGGGGAGCTCGCCGTTGGGTTGACCGTCCTGCGGGGCCGACGCGCGGCAAACCGATGGACTCTGGTCAGGCGATAGCGGCAACGCTACGCTATTCCGTGCCGGCTCCCCGGCCGGCCACACCGATGGAGAAATCAGGGATGCACCATGGCTGGCAAATTTGAGGTCTACAAGGATAAATCCGGCGGATTCCGGTTCCGGCTCAAGGCCTCCAACGGCGAGGTGATCGCCTCCTCGCAGAGCTACAAGACCAAGGCGAGCGCCATGGGCGGCGTTGAGTCGGTTAAGAAGAACGCGGCCTCGCCAGTGGTCGATATGACGGAAGCGGCCGCCGAGACGGGATGAAACCGCAGGTCAGGTGTCCCGTTGGGCCGGCCACCGCCTAGGATTGCGGCATGTCTACCTATGAACTTACCCGCAGCGCAGTCATTCCCGCGCCGGCCCGGGACATCTATCCGCTGGTGAACAGCTTCCACGAGTGGACCAAGTGGTCCCCTTGGGAGGCCGTAGATCCCGCCATGGAACGGAGCTACTCCGGCAGCGAATCCGGCGTCGGCGCCAAGTACACCTGGAGCGGGAACCGCAAAGCCGGCTCCGGCACGATGGAGATTGTCGATACCGCCGAGCCGCGCAACATCAAGATCCGCCTGGAGTTCACCAAGCCCTTCAAGGCGGTCAACCCCACGTCATTCACGTTCGCGCCCTCAGGCGACGGCACCCAGGTCACGTGGACCATGACCGGGGAGAACAAAGGCATCGGCAAGGTCTTCGCGCTGTTCATGAACATGGACAAGATGGTCGGCTCGGACTTCGAAAAGGGCCTGGCCTCGCTCGCGGGCGCCGTCGCACAGCGACAAGTCTGAAAAGGGATTCGCCGGACCGCCCGGTGACGGGTTCGTTATACCGGGACGGCTCGTAATACCGGGTGGTGCTGGCGGTTGGGGCCGTCAGGGTTGCCCGGCGGTCCGGACGAGTCCGGGGTGATGAATCCGGGCGACTTCCGGGTGGGCCCGCAGCCAGCCCTTGAGCACGTTGGCGCCGTAGGACGCGAGCATTGGATTGTCCGGATCATCCGTGATCCCCCGGGACCGGGCCGCAAGCGCGGGCGGAAGCGGCACCGGCTCAATGACGGCGTCGAGCCGGGGCGAGAAGAAGAAGGGGACCGTGTAGCGGTCGACTCCGGGCGGCGGCGCCTCGACGCGGTGAATGGTGGCCGCCAGGTAGCCCTGGGTGGCGACTTCGAGCATTTCCCCGAGGTTGACCACCAAAGCCCCCAGAGTCGGCTGCACCGGAATCCAGCTGTCGCTGCCCGGTGGGAGCACCTGCAGGCCGCCGACTTGGTCCTGGAGCAGCAAGGTGACGAAGCCGTAGTCCGCATGGGCGCCAACTCCTTGGGGCCCGGCGTCCGCGACGACGCCGCCGACGTAATGGACCAGCTTGGCCATCCAGGCCGGTGAGTCCCGGAACGGTTCATCGAAGTAGCCTTCCGGCAGTTCGAGGGACACGGCAATGGCGCTCAGCAATTCTGCGCCGACGCGGGACATGCGGTCCGCCCAGGCCATGCACACGGTGCGCAGTTCAGGCAGCGCCCGGTCCGGCAGCAGGTTCGGTCCCTGGACCAGCCAGTACGGCTGATCCGGCGGGTAGTCCTCGACGGCGGGGCGCTCGGGCCCGAAGTCGAGCTGCTCGCGGGCGTCCGGCCGTCCCTGGGTGATTTCGTGGCCCAGCCGCGTGTAGCCGCGGAAGTGGGGAGAAAGCCTGTTGTCCAGTTCGAGTCTTGACTCCAGCGGGAGCTCGAAGAACCGCCGGGTGACGTCGAAGAGTTCGTCCACCTCGGCCGCAGAGGCTCCATAACCCGTCAACTGGAAGAAGCCAACTCGATGGGTAGCGTCGCGCAGGGCATCGATAAACGCCGGGTCAAACGTGCCGTCCTCCCGCCTGGCGGTACTCAGGTCCAGGAGCGGAATTGAATCCGATGGTGCGTCCATGAGTGCAAAGTACCACCGGCCATGCTCTCCCAGCCACAAGTCAGGGTCCTCCCGGGTTTTGTGGACCGCGGTGTGAGAGAGTGCAACTGCTGGAGCCGCCAATGCACGCTGATCGGTCAATTAGAAAGCCGGAATCCATGAGCCGGAATGCCACGCAAAGTCATCGACGAGTGGCCGTGCGGCTGCTTGTCGCAGCAGTCCTCATGGTGTCGGCTGCGGCGTGCGAGCCGTCGCCGCCGGCCGGCAGCCCGGGTCCCAGTGCCGGAGGCACAGCTCCCACCGCCGGGGGCACAGCTCCCACTGCCGGGGGCACGGCCACCGCGGGGACGGGGTCGAAGCCCGGGCACGTGTTCGTGATCAATCTCGAGAACAAGGGCTACAACAAGGTGTGGGGCGCGGGCTCTGAGGCTCCCTACCTGTCGCAGACGCTTCGCAGCCAGGGTGTCCTGCTCTCCAAGTACTACGGGATCGCCCACAACTCGAACCCAAACTATTTGGCCCAGATCTCCGGCCAGGCATCCAACGCCATGACCCGCGACGACTGCCCCACCTACGCCGCGTTCGAGCTGACTGGGACCGACTCGCTGGGCCGGGCGGACGGCACCGGCTGCGTCTATCCGGCCTCGGTCCCCACGGTAGCGGGGCAGCTCAGCGCCGCCGGCAAGACCTGGAAGGGCTATATGGAGGACATGGGCACGCCGTGCCGTCATCCTGAACTTGGCGGGAAGGACAGCAGCCAGGGGGCCAAGGTGGGCGACCAGTACGCAACGCGGCACAACCCGTTCGTGTACTTCCAGGCCATCACGTCGTCACCGGAGTGCCAGAGCAATGTGGTGGACTTTAGCGAACTGCGCGGCGACCTCCAGTCCGTGTCCACCACGCCCAACCTGTCCTACATCTCGCCCAATCTTTGCAATGACGGCCACGACAACCCCTGCGTCGATGGCACCCCGGGCGGACTAGCCGCCGCCGACAGCTGGCTGAGCCAGCAGGTCCCGGCAATCCTGGACTCCCCGGCCTTCCGGCAGGACGGGATGCTGGTCATCACCTTCGACGAGTCCGAGGGCAAGACAGTTGGGCCGTCAGGGCTGCTACCCGGAGGGACGGACGGCGGCAGGATTGGGGCACTGGTCCTCTCGCCGTTGATTACGGGCGGCACGACGTCGGACCGGGCCTACAACCACTTCAGCCTCCTGGCGAGCATCGAAGACGCATTCTCCCTCCCGCGCCTCGGATACGCCGGAGCGCCGGGCCTGAACAGCTTCGGCGGTGACGTCTTCAACGCGGGCTCCTAGCCGCCGAGCCTCCCGGGCATGACCGAACGGGCAGAACCGACCCGGCCGGAGCGGCTGCTAGCTCGCTGCCGGGGCCGCGCCGTTGCCGTTGGAGTCCTGGCCGTATTCGGCCGAGATCAGGATGGGAAGGTGGTCCGAGGCGCCGCGGGGCAGCGTTTCCACGCTTTCGATCTCGAGCCCCTGCGAGGTGGCAAAGTCGAAATGGCCCTTGAAGACTCTGTACCGGGTGTAGGTCCGGCGGTCACTCATTGTGAGGTCGTAACCGGCGTCCTTCATCTGCGCCGTCAGGGACTTGGTGAAGAACGGATAGTTGAAGTCACCCACCATCAGCGACATCAGACCGCCGCCCATGCTGAGCAGCTCCGCATGGGCGGCATGGATCTGGTTCCGCCGCAGGGAGTTCGACGCCGTCAACGGCGCCGCATGGAAGGACGCGATGACGAGGCCGTGGTCGGTCTCGTTGTCGGTCACGCGCGTGCCGATGAGCCGCTCGTGCGCGGGGGCCAGGACCCTGTCGTGGAGGGACTTCTTCAAGGCAAACGTCTGCGTCTCGTAAGCGGTGAAGCGGTCCTTACGATAGTAGATGGCCAGGCCCAGCCGGTTGCCCCGGGTGGAGTCGGCAAGGTGGAGATCCCCGATGGTGTCCGGCAGATCCTCCGTGTCGCACTCTTGGAGGCACAAAGCATCAATCTCGAAATCGCGGGCCAGATCGACCAGCTCGCCGCTGGCCGCGTGCTTGCGGAGGTTGTAGCTGATGACTCTAAGCAGGGGGAGCACCTCTTCGGTGGGTAGTGGTTGAAACCTCACCCGAGTCTACCCAGTCAGAGCGGATCGAGGGGGAATAAACGCCCCGCGCGTCCGGATCAGGGCCTCAAACACGGCGGCCCGTGCGGCCGCCTGCGCGGTGGTGTGGCAGGGTGCCGCCGGTCCGAAAGGATAGTGTGTTCTGGAATCACCAGCCACGCGAAAGGGCGGACGTTGACTGCTGCACAACCGGAACTTGCCGAGGGCGATTTCTATTATGAGACGTTGGGCGCCGGGCGGTTCCGCTCCACGATCCATGCCCAGGGTGCCTGGAACGAACACGAGCAGCACATGGCCCCCGCGTCCGGCATCATGGCAGACGCGCTGGCCAGGCATAAGCCCCGCGGGGACATGCGCATGGCGCGGCTCAGCTATGAAATCCTCGGGCTGATCCCGGGCGGTGAGTTCGAGGTGGTGACCTCCACCCTCCGCCCTGGCCGGACCATCGAGCTGGTGCAAGCCGAGTTAGTAGCCGGCGGCCGCACGGCCATCCGCGCCACGGCCTGGCG
Organism: Arthrobacter sp. 05L421; assembly: GCF_056397785.1. Classification (NCBI taxonomy): domain Bacteria; kingdom Bacillati; phylum Actinomycetota; class Actinomycetes; order Micrococcales; family Micrococcaceae; genus Arthrobacter; species Arthrobacter sp. 05L421. Next base: position 30,777 of record NZ_JBFTOC010000021.1, on the reverse strand, counting down.
GATGATCACCTCGGACACGTCCGCCATCGCGGCTTTCGAGGATCCCCGGATCCCCGCGCCGGAGGACTGCGAACCGTACGACGCCGCACGCATTTGGCCCGGCGGCTACATCGCCTCACTGCATATGCGGATCGCCGAGGGCCACCGGGCGGGCTCGGGGACTGTCTGGCTCCGCACCGACTACCCGCTGACCGACCAGGCAGACAGCGGCGACCTCGCCCGGCTGGTCGGCCTGGTGGACACGGCCAACGGAATCGCCGCCCGGGTCCCGCCGGGCAAGGGCAGTTATGCCTTCCCCAACCTGGACCTGCAGATCCACATGTACCGGCAGCCGGAGGGGGAGTGGCTGGGGCTGGACAACGAGGTCTCGTTCGGCACGGACGGGATCGGGCTGACCTCCACGGTGCTGCATGACCTCACTGGCCCGTTCGGCCGCGCCGAACAGATCCTGACGCTGCGCAAATCCTGACGCTGCGCAAATCCTGACGCTGTGCAAGTCCCAGGCGGGTGCGAAGGTCCCTAGCTGGTGTGGAAGACGAGCCAGCCGGCCAGCGTGGCCAGTGCCGTCAGGGCGGCACCCCAGAGGATGTCGACAACAACCAGCCGCCAGGGCCACGTCTTGAGCGTGGCGGCATTGGTGAGGTCGTACGTGGCATACGCAAACGCGCCAAGGGCGGCACCGTAGCCGACGGCGCTGAGCCAGCTGCCGCCGTCGAGCGCTGGGCGCAGGGCAAAGAACACGATCCCGGCAATGTAGATCACGTAGAACACCACCGCGTACCCTAGATTGGGCTTGCTGGCCATTAGCTCACCAATCTGGCGGCGGTAGAACGGGTTCATCGTCTTGAGCCAGATGGCGTCGATGACGGCGAACGCGGCGGCTACGACGAGGAATTGCAGAATGACCATAAGGGAGCATAACAACATGCCGCAGGCGCCAGCCGGGCCCCGGACCCTGACGGTGGTCCGGCAGCAGGAATCACTCGGTGCCGCCGCCGACCTCGACTTCGCGCTCGAGCTCCTGCAGAAGATCAAATCCGGTTCGTTGGGCCCTACCCTGCGGCTTTACCGTCCCGTTCCCACGGTCGCTTTCGGGCAGCGCGACACCCACCTGCCCGGGTTCGAGGCAGCCGCCGAGGCCTGCAGGCAGCTCGGGTTCGAGCCCCTGGTCCGGAAGGCCGGGGGCCGGGCGGCGGCGTACCACCAGCGGACGCTCGTCATCGATCACCTGGAGCCAGATACAGACGCGATTGCCGGGGCCAAGGGACGGTTTTCGCGCTTTGGCGAACTGCTCGCCCGGGCGCTGCGCGACGCCGGCGTGGATGCCTGCGTCGGTGAAATTCCGGGGGAATATTGCCCCGGCGAGTTCAGCGTGCACGGCAGCGACCCGGAATTCCCGGAGCGCAGGATCAAGCTTGTCGGCACCGCCCAGCGGGTGGTCGCCGGCGGCTGGCTCTTCAGCTCGGTGATCGTGGTGGCGGACTCCGCCCCGATCCGCGCGGTCCTGGAGGCCAGTTACGCCGCCCTCGGCCTCGAGTGGGATCCGGCGACGGCGGGCGCGGCCGACGACCTCGTGCCGGGCCTGGACGTCGACGCTGTTGAGGCTGCGGTGATCGCCGCCTACGGACGCTACGCCCCGCTCAGCCACGCGGAGTTCCCGAGCCTGCTTTGACTCCAGGGACGGCTCCTAACCGGACGGCGTTCCGCCCGTGCTGGCAAGGATGCTGCCCAGATTGCGGTATTTCGCCAGGCGCCGGGGGACCAGTTCGTCCACCCCGGTGCTGGCGAGCGTGGCGAGTTCGTATTCGATGGCCCGGCCAAGGCGCCGGCAGAAGGCCTGGGCTTCCTCGGCCGCATCGGGGCGTTCGTCCACGATGTGGTCCACGAGCCCGTTGGCGTGCAGCGATGCGACGTTGACGCCTTGGGCCTCGGACATGGCGGGGGCGAAATCAGTGCTCCGGTGGACGATGGCGCTGGCGCCTTCGGGCGGGAGCGGGGACAGCCAGGCGTGCTGGGCCGCGATGGTGCGGTCCGCGGGCAGAAGGGCCAGTGCCCCGCCGCCCGCACCTTGACCCAGCAGCACGGACACCGTGGGCGCATTGAGCCCGATGAGGTCGTGCAGGGAGCGGGCGATCTCCCCGGCCAGGCCGCCCTCCTCGGCCTCTTGGGACAGGGCGGCACCGGCGGTGTCGATGATGGTAAGCAGCGGGAGCCCGAGTTCCTCGGCGAGGCGCATACCGCGACGGGCCTCCCTGAGGGACGCGGGCCCCATCGCCGACTGTGCCAATACGCTCTGTCCCATGCGCGTCGGCCGCGTCGGCCTCGGCCGGGTGTGGCCGATGACCACGCAGGATTGCTGGCCGAAACGGGCCAGGGCCAGTTGAAGGCCGGGGTCCTTTTCGCCCTGTCCGGTGCCGTTGAGCGGGAGCACGTCCCGGGCGCCGTGCGCCAGCAACTGCCGCACATCCGGCCGCCGGGGATCGCGGGAGATGCCGATCGATTCCCAGGCGCCGGCGCCGGACGGCTGCACGGACAGTGTCGCGGGTGCGGCGATCGGGGCCTGCGGGCCGGTGACCAGGATGCTCAAAGCGCGGTCGACGACGTCGGACAGCTGCCAGGGCGGGACCACCGCGTCAATCAGCCCTTTATCGAAGAGGTTCTCGGCGGTCTGGACGTTCTCCGGGAACGGGGCGCCGTGGACGGCCTCGTAGACCCGGGGTCCGAGGAAGCCGAGCAGGGCGCCGGGCTCGGCGGCGGTGATGTGGCCGAGGGATCCCCACGAGGCCATGACCCCTCCTGTGGTGGGATGGCGCAGGTAGACCAGGTAGGGCAGCCCGGCCATCCGGTGGGAGCGGACGGCGGCGCTGATCTTCACCATGGAAAGGAACGCGATTGTGCCTTCCTGCATGCGGGTGCCGCCCGAGGCAGGTCCGGCGAGGAGGGGCAGGCCTTCGCTGGTGGCGCGTTCGACGGTGTTGACGATCCGTTCCGCCGCGGCCTGGCCGATGGAGCCGGCGAGGAACCGGAACTCGCTGATGATGACGGCGACCCGGCGGCCGCGGATGAGGCCTTCGCCGGTGAGGACTGATTCGTCCACGCCGCTCTTGGCCCGCGCGGCGGCCAGTTCCTGCCGGTACTCGGGGCCGGGATCAGGGTCCGTGACGGGCGCATCCCAGCTCCGGTAGGACCCGGGATCGAGCACCGCGGCGATGAGTTCGGTGGCGCCCAGGTGCCGGACCTTCTGCTGGGTCAGCATGCCCGGTCACCGACCGTGCCGCTGGCCCTTGTCAGCCCGAGCCACCGGCGGATCTGGTCCCCGTCCTGGTCCAGCAGCGGCGGCGCAGTGTGGGCCTTCAACGTGGTTTCTGCGGTGTCGGCGGCGCTGAAGAACCGTAGCGGCGGGCCCGGCAGGCTCACGGTACCGAGAATTTTGTGGTCGACGTCGATCACGAGACCCTGCGAGTGGACCTGCTCCCATGCGTAGACTTCGTCCAGGCTTCTGACCTTGCCGGCAGGGATGCCGGCGTCGTTGAGTTTGGTCAGCAGCGGCTCCGCCTCGAACTCGGAGAACACCCGCTCCACTTCCTCGATGACCTTCTCGCGGTTGCGCACCCGGTCCGCGTTGGTGGCGAACTCCGGCCGCGCGGCGTCGATCCCGAACGTCGAAGCGAACCTGTTCCAAAGCTTCTCGCTTCCCACGCTGATCTGTACCGTGCCCTGCCGGCAGTGGAACAGGCCGTAGGGGGCAATTGAGGGGTGGTGGTTGCCCTGGGCCTTCGGGGTTTCCCCCGCAACCGTGGCCCTGGTGCCCTGGAAGGCGTGGACCCCGATCAGCGCAGCGAGCAGTGATGTGCGGACGATCTGGCCTTGGCCGGTACGCTCACGCTGCAGCAGCGCCGCGAGGGTGCCGAATGCCCCGTACATGCCGGAGAGGAGGTCGGCGATGGGGACGCCGACGCGCTGCGGATCGTCCGGGCCGGAGCCGGTCAGGGACATCAGTCCGGCCTCGCCCTGGAGGATCTGGTCGTACCCGCTGCGCCGGGATTCCGGGCCGTCGTGCCCGAACCCGGTGATGGAGAGGACCACCAGCGCCGGATTCAGGTCATGCATTTGTGCAGCGGAGAACCCGAGCCGGTCCAGGACGCCGGGGCGGAAGTTCTCGATGACCACATCGGCGCGCTCCAGCAGTTCACGCAGCACTGCCCGCCCGTCGTCGCCCTTCAAGTCCAGGGCAATGGATTCCTTGTTGCGGTTGCAGGACAGGAAGTACGTGGCCTGCGGATCATCCTCCGGGCCCACAAATGGCGGGCCCCAGCCGCGGGTGTCATCTCCGGTGCCAGGGTTCTCCACCTTGATCACGCGCGCTCCGAGGTCAGCCAGCATCATCCCGGCATGCGGGCCGGCCAGGGCACGGCTCAGGTCCACCACGAGATAGCCGGTCAGGGGGCCTTCGGCGTCGGGCAGGGGTTCGGTGCTCATTGGTGTGTTCCTTCTCTGGTCGGGTCTTTGCGGGTGCGCGCGGCGACCTCGGTGTGTCTGCGCGGTTGGTTGACGTGCCGGCGAGCTACACCCAGCGGTCACATCCAGTCGTCACTTCCAACCGGGCACCACCATGACCAGCCAGGCGATTGCCGGCCCGACGGCGACGACGATGCCGCTGTACGCCAGGATCTGCTTGTAGAACCTGTCCTTGTCCACGTCCTCCGGCGCGTTGGCCAGGACCAGGGCGCCGTTGGTGGAGAACGGGGACACATCCACGATCGTGGCGGCCACGGCCAGGGCCGCGATCACGCCGACGGCGCCGACCTCGCCGGTGGCCAAGAACGGCACCGCCAGTGGGATGAGGGCCGCGAGGATGGCGGTGGAGGACGCGAAGGCCGACACGATGGCGCCGATGTAGCAGATCAGCAGGGCGGCGAGCAGGGGCATGCCAAGCTCCGCCACCCCGCCGGACACGAAGGCGATGGTGCCGGCTTCTTCGAGGACCCCTACGAAGGTGAGCATGCCGCAGATGAGCAGGACGGTGGACCAGCTGATCTTGTTGACTGCGCCCTTCTGCGCCGCGGGGGACACGAGGGCAAGGACGATCGCGATGGTGATCGAAACGAAGCCGACGTCCACCTTGAATCCGAGCGAGATGACGGCCAGGGCGATCAGACCCAGGATGGTGGTCAGCTGGGGCATGGAAGCACGGGCGCCGCCGGCCGGAGGTGCGCCGGCCCCGGCGGGATTGGCCGGCGAAGATGCACCGGAGCCGCCTGAGGTGCCTTTGGCCGCGACGCCGTCGGCGGAGATGTCGGAGCCGGAGCCCTGCAGCGTGACGCCGGCCGCTCGGGCACCCACACTGACGGACATGCGCTTTTCTGCGGCTTGTTCCACGAATCGCCCGCCCGGGGTGGACAGCAGTTTGCCGCCGCCGAGGACGACAAACAGCACCAGCGCGATGGCCAGGTTGAACAGGAAACTGGCCAGGAAGATTGCCATCGGGTTGGCATCCAGCTCCGTCTTGGCAATGATGCTGTTGACGGTGACGCCATAGACGGCGATGGGGGAGAAGCCGCCGGCCTGCGCGCCGTGGACCACCATCATGCCCATCATGAGCGGATTGATCTTGTGCTTGGCGGCGAAGCTAAGGGCGATCGGCGCGATGATGGCCACCGCGGCCGGGGAGAGGGCGCCGACGGCGGTGATCACCGCGGTGATGGCGAACATGACCCACGGGATCAGGGCCACCTTGCTGCCGACCAACCGAACCGCGCCCCGGACCAGCAGGTCGATGGTGCCGTTGTTCTGCGCGATGGCGAACAGGTACGTGACCCCGACGATGGTCAGGAAGAGGCCGCCGGGGAAGTTGGCCAGGATGTCGTTGGTGGACATCCCCAGCACCACAGAGCCCAGCAGGAAGGCACCTACGAAGGCCAAGGCACCCATGTTGAGCGGCAGCACCGTGGCCAGCAGGAACATCACCGCCAGGATGATGATGGACAGGACGGGAGCGGACATCGTTGTTCCTCCGGATCGAAATGGTTCATTGACTGGCTTAGTGGCCTAGCCTCCTAGACACTAGGTGTCTTTGTCAATAGTTCTCCGGTAGTCTTAGGGGTCAGGACAGGCTGGAAGGACGTGCATGGCAAAGCAGGCGGCAACGCATCAGATTTCCCGCGTTTCGCGGCCCCGGCTCTACGAGCAGCTGGTGGAGCAGATCATGGACTTCATCGAGTCCGCCGAGCTGGGTCCCGGCGACACGCTGCCGGCTGAACGGGAGCTCGCCGAGCGGCTGGGGGTTTCGCGGGCAACCCTGGCGCAGGCCCTGGTGGCCCTTGAAGTGCTCGGCGTGATCGACGTCCAGCACGGCACCGGAGCAGTGCTGGTCTACCGGCCCAACGTTCCGTCCGTGATCAAGGGCCTCCGCGAGCATCGCAGCCGTCTGCCCGAGATCGTTGAAGCGCGGAGCACGCTGGAGGTCAAGCTGGCCGAGCTGGCTGCGGCCCGGCGCACCGAGCAGGACATGGACGCCATCGACCACGCCCTCGAAGCCATGGCCGCGGAAGTCGCCTCGGGAGAACGGGGTGCGCGGGGCGACGAGCTGTTCCACCAGGCCGTTACTGCCGCGGCCCACTCGGCAGTCCTGGCCCAGTTGATGACCTTCATCGCCGGAATGGTCCTGGAAACGCGCCTCGAATCCCTTGGACAGCCCGGCCGGCCGGAGCAGTCACTCGCGTCCCACCGCAAGATCGCCGACGCGATCAGGTTCCAGGATTCGGCGGCCGCCGCGGCGGCGATGCTCGAGCACATCGACCTCGTCTCCGACGTTGCCCTGCTGAAGAACAGCTAAGCCGGGATGAATGTGAACCTTTCCTTCGATCCGCCGTGTGGCCCCGTCACCGGATGGCGCGACGGCGCCGTCGTGCGTGCCACCGGCATTCCCTACGCCACCGCGGAGCGGTTCCAGCCGCCCGCGCCGGCCACCGACTGGTCCGAGACGCTCGAGGCAACATCCCTTTCTCCGGCGTGCCCGCAGGCTCCGGTACCCTTCCTGGACGACGTGCTGGGCACCCGCTACGGCGAACTGCCAGGCAGCGAGGATTGCCAGCGGCTATCCATCACCCTGCCTGCCGATCTCGACGACGATGAGCGGCTGCCGGTGATGGTGTGGCTGCACGGCGGGTCCTACACCTCCGGCTCGGGGGATCTGGCGATCTTCGACCCGGCGGCGCTGGTTGCCGAAACCCGGGTGATCGTTGTCTCGGTAACCTACCGGCTGGGCCTCTTCGGCTATTTGTCCACCAGCACCGGCCGGCCCGCCAATCTGGGCCTGCTGGACCAGATCGAGGCGTTCCAGTGGGTGCAGCGCAACATCGCATCGTTTGGCGGTGATCCGCGCAGGGTCACCGCGTTCGGGCAATCCGCAGGGGGCGACGCCGTCGCGCACCTCATGGCGACGCCGGGCGCAGCCTCGCTCTTCCAGCGGGCCATCATCCAAAGTGCCCCGCTGGGTATTACCCGGGGGCGGGAAAAGATGAACGCCGCCATGGGCGTCGCCGCGGAAGCGATCACCGCCGGCACTCCGGCGATGGACGTCGTCGCCCTCGAAGACGACGTTGCGCGGGCGGCTCGGAAGTTCGGGCTGATGGCTGCCATGCCGTTCGGGATTCAGTACGGGCACGCACCCCTGCCGGCGGAATCCGCGCTTGACGGGGCCTGGAATGCGGCTGCGCCAGGGATCGATATCCTGATCGGCCACACCGCGGAGGAGGCCCGGCTGTTTCTGCCGCGAAGCCCATACCTGGGCAGGGTAGCGAGGATTCCCGTGGTGGGCAGCGCGGTGCTCAAGGCGGTCACGTGGGTGGTTACAGAAATGGTGTACGGCAAAGCGGCCAGGCAGTTTGCCAGGCGGCATGTGCGCGCAGGCGGGCGGGCCCACCGCTACGTGCTGTCCTGGCGCGCACCAGGGAATCTGTACGGCGCCGCGCACACGGTCGACCTGCCGCTGCTTTTCGGGCACCAACGGACCTGGGAGGGTGCCGGGCTGCTGGCGGGCGCCACCTGGGAGGAGATCAATGCGCACGGCCGGGCGATGCGGGCGCTGTGGGCACGGTTCGCCTACGGGGAAGGCCTGGGGACCCGGGGCGAGATTCCCGGCTCGCTCCGGTACCGCTCGGTCTAGAACAGCTGGGCAGCGATCACCCAAAGGAGCACTACGACGCCGAAGGCGATCAACGGGCGGTTCCAGGTGGTGGTTACGGTTTCGCCGGAGGAGCGGAGTCCGGTGGCGCGGGCGTCCTGCCACGCCTGGGCGATCTCGTCACGGCCGGTGGTCACCGCGGGCTGTTGGTGGCTGAACCGTTCATTGCTCGGCAGGATGCTGTACGGCCGGCTCTTCAGGTCGCTGACGTGCTCAAAGCCGGATTCGAACGAGCCCGGCGGGGTGGGAGCACCCCAGCTCACATACTTCTTGCCGGCGGCCCTGACAGTGACGGCGTAGCGGACCTCGACGTCCTGGACCGTTTCGAAAGGTATCCGGTGGTCGCGGAGGCCGTTGATCAGCGTAAAGCCGCCGCCATCGGCGCGCAGGCACGGCCGCCACTGGGCCGCATAGACCAACCAGGACACCAGTACCAGCCAAGGTGCGGCGTCTATCGCGGCCCGGGTTTCTCCGCTCGCCATCAGCCACCACAGGGTGCCCGCAGCGGCGGCCCAAACGGCCGCGGCCACAGGGCGGCCCGACGCCGAGCGGTGCGTTTTGGCTCGACGGCCGGAGTCCGGACGGCCCGCCTGCGGCGGGTGGTGCTGCTCCTGTGATGCTTTCAATGGTCCCCCTCCATTGCCCGCGTCGTCGTCGGGATGAGTGCAATCTACCGCACGCGGTGTCCGACTCGATGGTCAAGGGTGAAACCCGGGCACCCGGGAAAGTCGCCGACACGATCGGCCGTGAACCCAAGTGCCTCATAGAAGCCGATGGCTGACGGACTTGCCTGCCAGTCCAGGATCATCGGCTGTGGCCGGGTCCGCGACCAGTCGAAGATGAAGTCCATGAGGGCCCTGCCGGTGCCGCCCAGACGTGTGTCAGGTTCGACAAAGAGGTCGTGGACACCCTGAAATTAGTGCGGAAGCTCTGCTGCCTCGGCGGTCAGGGCCTCTGCGCGGAGCTGCGCGATCCGTAACTTCAGGTAGGTGTTCAGCCGGAACACGGTTCGCGCCAGAACGAAAAATGTTGCCACGGGAAAGGCCCAGTAAAGGGCCGCAACGAGCAAGCCCAGAGCCAATTTCAAACCCCCAGTGTCGATGCCGCGGTTGCGACTGAACGCAGCATAGATGCTCCGGCGGGTATTGCCGTAGTCAATTTCGGCTGGGGAGATCCTGCCGCAGCACGGGAGGGTCTACTCAGTGAGTTCGGCCAGCAGGTCGGCTGCGTCCGTATTTCCGGCGGATGCCAGACGCCGCAACTCTGCGAAATCTTCCTTCTCAGCTGCGAGTTCAACAAGCTGATCCTCAGCGTCTTTGCTGCCGCCGTCGGCAAGGCGCCGCAGTTCGTCGAAGTCTTCCCGCTCCGCGGCAAGCTCGATGAGCTCACCTATGGCGTCGTTGTCACCAAGGGCGGCCCGCTCCCGGAGAGCTGAAAGTTCAGGGTCTGACATAGCGCGGACCTTCCAAGAAGAATTCTGCTGGACACTTCCTGGCCGCTGTGGTCGATGCGCTTCATCGTGGCCGGGAGTGGCAAACGGGGTGTCAGTGAAGGGTACCTCGCTGAAGGAATCGGCCGAAAGACTCTCTTGCTTCTCAGCGGCGGCTGAGTGATCCGATATGGTCAGCGATATGCGGAAACCGGTGATCGAACCCGCGACGGTTGCTGATGCGGACCGCTTCGCAGCCGACCTGCCATGGGCCCGGGCCGACGAATGGCGTGTCGGGGGATCATCGCTCGTGGCAAAGATCAAGGGGGAGCCGGCGGGCATCGCCGTCTCGGCCGCCAACCGCGTCCATCCGACTCGGGACCCGGTGTTCGTGTTCGTCGCCGAGCAGTTCCGGCGACAGGGCATCGGCTCGGCGCTGGTGAAATCCATCCAAACCCGTCGTCGGATGCCGCTATCGGTTAAAGCCCACCCCGGCACGATTGCGCACGAGTTCTACAAATCGCTCGGCGCCGTGCGCTACCAAGTGTGCCCGCCCGAGCGGGTCGGCACCTCAAACATCGAGGTACGGCGCTGGGCACTCGAAAACCGCCGGGACGGCATCCGCGCCGGCGACCGGCTACCGCTGGAACAACTGACTGAAGCCTGGACGAAAATGTATGAAAACGTTCACGCATCATGGTCGCCCACTGGGACGCGCAATGGCCTCCTCGCCGAATTCGGACCCATGATCCAGAACGAACTGGATCCATCCCGAAGCATGTTCGTCATCAGCAACGACAGGATTACCGCTGCATGCTTTGTCTTCGGTACAGGCAGGGATCCGGAAGTCGAGGCAATATGCGAATCCCTGCAGCCGAACAACCGTTGGCGCGCACCGACGTCGCCGCCTGCATGGCAGAAGTGCTGGTGAACGCCGGCGGCACCCCGGTGCTGTTTGACGGACACATCACCGACCCACACTTCTTTCCGACCCTCCAACGCATTCCGGACGTTGCAGGCAGGACGCTGGAGCTCCTCGAAATTCGGTCTCGCCACAGCACCCGATTCGTGCTGTGATGGCTGCCAGGTGTCCTACGGGCTGGCTCCAATGCGGAGCTGCGGAAGGGGAGTCGTGGAGGAGACGCCTCAACTGCGCCGGCGTCCAAGATGGCCCTGGGCATTAGCCATCCTTCTGGTGATCGCCGTCGACGCGTTGCTGATCGGTTTTCGGACTGGCGAGTGCTTCGATTACACGGCGGAGTCGGGCGCCGTCAGCACGTGCACGAGTGGCCCGGTCTTGGGGCCGGCAGGCATGTGGCTCCTTGTCGTAATCAGCGTCATCCTCATCCTCTACCTTGCCCGCCGTCTGGTGCGCGCCGCGCGGCACCGCTGAGCTGGGTTGATAGATTCGGGACCATGACCACTCCGGATATCCGCGTCAGGGCAGCGACCGAAGACGACGCCGCCCGGCTGGCCGAGATCCACGTTGCGGCCTGGCGGGCCGCTTACCGTGGAGTCATGACCGATGAGTATCTTGACGGTCTCGACGTCGGCCGGGCGGCAACTGCGTGGCGTCGGAACATCCTGGAGCCCAGGGAAGGGACTATTCACCTCGTCGTCCAGAGCGGCAATGAGGTTGTGGGTTTCGCCATCCTCGGTACTGCTTCCGGGGACTCGGACCCGGAAACCGGCCAGCTCCACGCGATCAATGTGCATCCGGACTGCTGGGCGCGGGGAGCGGGCTCCATCCTGTTCGCGGCCGCAGAACAAAAGCTCGTCGAACTCGGCTACCGCCGGGCATTTCTCTGGGTGGAAAAAAGCAACACTCGGGCCATCAGCTTTTACAGCAACCGCCGCTGGCTCGACGACGGCGGGACCCTGGAAGACACCAGATTCGATCCGCCCGTGGCTGAGAACCGCCACAGCCGGACATTCCCGCCCGGAAGGGTCCCGCCCGACACGCTGTGAGCGCACCGTGCGCAGGCAATCGGCATTGCTCCGAGCCGAGTACCGGCTTCATGCGCCGGCCCAGCGCCGCAGTGTGCTGTTGAGCAGTCCGACCAGCACACTCGTCCACCAGCAGGTTTGCGAGATGCACAAAGCCGCGAGCAACCGGGCCCGCAGCCCGGCTGCCATTGCCGTGAACAAGGTTCCCGGCGGTGTTGCCCGAGCGCAGCGAGGCCCTTTTCGCTCCTGCTGCGGAACCCTGACCGGCTTTCGAGGAAGGACCGAAAGGCGCGACTGACTATGCGCCAGCTTGGCGGTGCCGGACGGCAGGTCGGACGAAACGCGCTGTGGCAGTAAGCCGAATCTCTCCTCAAGCCGTCTCGCCAGCCATTGGAGTACTGTTCGATCATGACGACATCCGGGCGGGAATCCGGTAGTCCACAGCCCAACGTCAGGGTGACGACGAACCGTGTCAGGTCGGAAGGCGATGACCTGTATTTTGAAGTACGAGGTCACGGGCCGGCGTTGTTGTTGATCCCTGGAGCCGGTGGGAACGCGGACTTGTACGCCGCTGTCGCGGACCTCCTCTCGGATGAATTCAAGGTCATCACCTACGACCGCCGCGCGAACGCCCGCAGTACTTCCAACAGTCCCCAGAATTTCGAGATCAGCCAGCAAAGCCGGGATGCGGTAGCAGTAATCCAGGCCGCCGGTGAGCAGGCGGCCTTCATCTTCGGGAGCAGCAGCGGGGCTGTAATTGCCCTTGATGTGGCGAAGACCCAACCCCATGCCGTGCGGGCCGCCATCGCTCATGAGCCGCCGTGTGCGAGGATATCCCCCAACGCTGCCAAGTGGCAACGTTTCTTCGCCAACGTATACCGAATGGCCTACCACTTCAGCCCTTCGCTGGCAGGGCTTCGTTTCATCTTCGGAATTCAGGTTCCCGTGAGGAAGCTTGTCAAGGGACATGCTCAAGCCGCGGAGTATGCCCGCGGCCATAGCGAGTCCCGGCAACGCGAGCCCCGTATCAGCTCGCTCGACACGAACGAGGTCCTGATGAAGCTCGAGCTCCTGCCGGTGACGAACTATCTGCCGGATGTTCTACTGGTTCATCGCAACGGGGTGACGATCATTATGGCCGTGGGCGAGTGGGCCCAGGACCGGAAGACCTGGCTCGGCGAGGTGTCACACATCTTGGCAGAGCGGCTGGGCTGTGAGCTGGTGACATTCCCCGGCCACCATGGCTCGTACACCGACATGCCACACGAATGGGCGGCAACCCTGCGCAGGGTTTTGCGCAAAGCCGGCGGAACAGAGCAAACCGCCAGCTGACGAAATGACACCCTGCTCAGACGCATCCCTGCCTTGGACCGCCGCGTTGGCGCTCGAGGCTCGGCGCTCGCGGCCAGCGTCAAGCCAAGTTCTTGCCCAGGAACGCGAGGACATCCGGGAGGATGGAGCGCCAGTAGCCGCCGTCGTGGCCGCCGGCCTGGAAGCCTCCCTCATGTGCGCCCGGAAGGTCCTTCACATAGTCCCTCACGCTGAAGAGCAGGTTGTCCGCCGTGCCGCAGTCAATGCGCTTCGGCAGCGGCTCCAGCTCCGAGCGCAGGGCAAAGATGTCGTTGGCCGCAAAGTCCGCGGCGCTGTCGAAGTTGTCGGACCGGCCGGCGTCGTACAGGCTCCAGACGGCGGGACTCATCGCGGCGACGGCCCGGAGACCTGGGACGCGGTGCTGGGAGGCCAGGAGCAGGGCGCCGAAGCCGCCCATCGACAGGCCAAACACGGCGAGCCTGCCGGTGTCGACTCCCTGGCGGGCCAGCAGGGGGACGAATTCCTCCACCAGCATGGACTGCGTATCGGTTCCGGATTCCCGGCGATGCCACCACGTCTCGCCGCCGTCGATGGCGGCGATCGCAAATGGCGTCCCTCCGCCGGCCACATGCCCGGCCAGGACGCCGCCGGCGTCCAGCTCGTCGAAGACCATGCGGTGGTCCGCGCCCGTGCCGTGCAGGAACAGGGCAACGGGCAAGGGGCCGGTACGGCCGTCGGTGGATCCCGGCACCGCCAGTGACCAGCCCGTGGGTTTCTGGGGCCGGTACCGCGAGGTGAAGCTGCCGCTGCGCACGCCGATCGGCGGGGCTGCTGCTGCCGCCTGGCTGGACGTGCCCCGGCCAGCGCACCCCGCGACCGACGCCGCCGCCACGGCGCCGGCTCCGAGCCCCAGCAGGCGCCGTCGGGAAAATCCGGGTGATCCCATGGCCCGATCATAGGCCCGATGCCTCGGTCTGGGAGTTGCCATGCGGGCGGCGGCTCCATGCAGTCGCGGCACACTCCGGCAACAATTCGGGTACGAATCCGCGGCAACCGTGGGCTTCTGCTGCTGCACCGGAGACACTGACGGCATGGCATTCCACCTGAAGGACCGTGACGGGCGCTCCGCGATCTGCGCCACGATTGGCGTGCTGATGCTGGTTGCCTCGATATCGGGGTGCTCGCCCGGCACGGGCGGGGAGCCTCCGTGTTTCCCTCCCGCCTATACGCTGACCCCGAACCAAGCCAAACCAGGGCAAAGGGTCACAGTGGCTGCATCGGACGCTGACTGCAATCCCCGCTACGGCAACAACGCGCGAATCCAAGTGAGCGTCGCCGACGCAACAGGGGCGGAGGTTGTCAACACCACCTCCGCCATGAACGACGCCGGTGGGTTCACCTACACGTTTGTCGTGCCCGCCCAGACAGCCGCCGGGGATGCCGCGGTAACCGCAGCGCCTTACAACATTGACTGGTGCGATGACACCGGCAGGAACAACCGTGTGTCGGGGGCACGAGAGGTCACTCTCGTGCGGGAGTCGTGTGTGCTGCCTGTGAGGCCGCTGACCATCACCCGCTAAAGCGTATGCACGGCCGGTGGAGCGGCACTGAACGCTTCGACGCGCCAGCACGAACGTGCAGGGCCAGGATCCACCAGAACTTGTACCGGTAGCCGGTGGTCCTCCTCAAGGGTGGGCGAGGCCGAATCTCTGGAAGAGCATCGGAAGTCCGGTCTTGAGACCGTAGGCCAGAGCGTCCCCACGGTGTCCGATCCCTTCCCCGACGAACAGGTGCGTTGTCATGCCGGCGGCCTTCGCATCCTTCTCAGCTTCGGCGCTCTGGGGCCCGTACCTTGCGTCAAGGGTGCCGCTGGTGAAGATAGCGAGCTCATCAGAATACGTGTGGGCTTTGAGGATTGTTGCGGGCTTCTCCGCAGTGAACGCGGACTCACTTCCGCCGAAAATGGTCTTGACCGTGTTCTCCTTGGAGCCATTCACGGGTTCCAGCTCTCCGGAGATATCAAGAAGTGAGCCGAATATATCCGGCCTCTTGGCCGCGAACGAGAGTGCGCATTCGCCGCCGTTCGAGTAGCCAGCCACCGCCCATTGGGTCCGGGCACTGGCAACGTTGAGGTTCGTGCGGATGTAGTTGACGACGTCGGTGGTGACATACGTGTAGACGTTGCCCTCCGCGGAGTCGACGCAGACAGGGTTCCTGTAGGGATTGCCCAATTGATCGACGGTGAGGAGCAGTGGGGCCAGGCCGTGGTTTTGCCGCGCCAGGGCATTGAGCTGATGTACCGCAGACCTGCTCTGTTCAGGGCCGCCCGGCTGGCCCATCATCATGACGATGATCGGCAGGGCTGGCGGATTAGCCACCAGGGCAGCGGGCGGGAGGTAGAGGAATGCGTCGCGGGCACGGAATCCTGACGCGCTGGCCGGAATCGTCACTGCGCCGCTTCGCCCGACAGACGGCATTCCCGCAGGCGGCTTCCAGTGCTGCCGTAAGGCGGACCCAGTCAATGACGGGTGCGCGGGGTTTAGTTTGGGCAATGTCAGATGCTTCGTCACGCTCATGCCCAACATGGCTCCCAATGTCGGGTTGAGCCCGTAGCCGGCGTTGATGCCGAGTGCCGCCGTCGCAACGAACAACAGGCAGGCGAGGATGGCGACCGCCTTCCGCCACCAGCGGGACCGCCACAGGTTCACGGCAGCCAGGCCGAGGCCTCCGAACGCGCAAATCACCCAGACGCGGGTGTCCGCATCCAGCGGCAAGCCGAAGACGTTCAGCACGACATCCGAGACGAACAGGACCACGGCTCCGGTCAGGGCGCCGC
Source organism: Arthrobacter sp. 05L421 (assembly GCF_056397785.1). Classification (NCBI taxonomy): domain Bacteria; kingdom Bacillati; phylum Actinomycetota; class Actinomycetes; order Micrococcales; family Micrococcaceae; genus Arthrobacter; species Arthrobacter sp. 05L421. The sequence continues at coordinate 15,069 of NZ_JBFTOC010000021.1, read as the reverse complement.
CGGCAACGGCCGCGGCCGCCGTGACGAGCCATTTCCGCCACCTCGGCAGCTGTAAGGCGCGCGGGGGCGAGCCGTCGTCGTCCCCGGCCGAAGGCCCGACGCGGATGGTCGGGCCCGGACGAAGTCCAGCGCGCAAGACCAGGACGAGGGCTGCCAGAGCCGACAGGGCATAGACCGAGTACAGCAACGGGCTTGCGATGACGCTGAGGTTAAGAAGTTGCTCCATCTCGTCTCCTCCTGTCCGTCATTTTGCGCCATGGCCAGCGGCCGGCCACCGGGCTCGGCTCCGGAGCGAACTGCAGGCTCCCCTAAGAGGCTTTATAGCACGTCCGTCGTCGGCGAAGCTGGGAGCGTTCCGGGCCCTCGCCGCAGACCGGACGGGAGCCTGTCGATGCTTCAGCGGAACCGTCCTATGCTGGCTTGTACGTCAGTGATCAAATGGAAGCTACAGGATGGGCCTGTCGGATTGTCCCTAAAATCCTGAAAGGATTCACCGTGCTAGAGTCGCCGGCCGTCACCAAGCCAGGGCGATTCCGCCGCGGCGGGCCCGTGCGCTGGCTGCTCGCGGTGGTGCGCGGGTCTCCCGTCACGGTGTCCTTCGTCGTCGTCTACTGGATCTTGGGTCTCCTGTCCTCGAGTCTCCTCTTCGGCCCTGCAGCGCAGTGGCGGGCGGAAGTGGCGGCATCGGCACAATCGTTGCCGAATCATTGGTGGGCGGTGGTGTCTGCCGCATTCTGGGCAAGAAACCTGCTCGGCTACGTGGTGGGAACGGCGCTTGTGCTGCTGGCCTGCTTGCCGCTGGAACGGCAGATGGGGAGCAAGAACTTCTCTGTCGCGGCCGTTCTGACGCAGATCGCGGGCATCCTGGCCGCCGCTGGATTTTGGGAGGCTACCCGGCTACTGACGGGGAACTGGGCCCGGGAAATGCGCGGACTGTACTTCTTCGGCCCGACTGCTTTCATTTGCGGAACGGCCATGGCAGCGACCGCGTCCATGGGGGCCTTGTGGAGGCGGCGGATCCGCCTCGGCCTCTTCGGGCTGCTGATACTCCTCGCCCTTTACAGCGGGGGTTTCGCCGATCTAAGTCGACTTGGGGCCGGCGCTGCGGGCGCGCTCTTGGGCCCGTTCCTTCTGGGCCGTCGCCCCCGGCTGGTGCGCCCGGTCAGTTCAAGGCACGAGGGCAGGGTGCTCGTGGCCCTCCTCGTGGCTGTTTCGGCCGTCGGGCCGGTGGTTGCCGGCCTGGTCCCGCACGCAGTGGGGCCGCTCGCCGTCCTGCGCTTCCTGTTCACAGACATTCGGCCCGTGGACCCCCAGACAGTACAGGCCATCTGCGCTGTTCCGGCCCAGCATCGGGACTGTGAGGCCGCGCATCTGCAGTTGCGGGCGGGTGCTGGCGCAATCTTCATGGCGATTGTTCCGTCATTTATGCTGCTGCTGCTCGCTGAGGGGCTCCGACGCGGACGACGCTTCGCCTGGGCAGGAGTGCTCGTGGTCCAGGCCGGGTTGTCACTGCTGGCGCTCACTACACTGGTGGCAGTTCTGCAGGCGGCCGGCCCAGACACAGTCGCGGGGGAGTTGGTGGACGCAAGCCAGCCGGGTCACAGTACCCAACCGCTGGCACTCGTGGTCCCGCTGCTTGTCCCGGTGTTGCTACTCGTTGTCCTGATGGGGTGCGGGAGGTTGTTTCCCGTGACCGCACCCCGCGGCACGTACACCCGGCTGGCACTGCAGCTGCTAGTCCTTGCCGGCGCCCTTAGCCTGGTCTACATCGCGGTCGGGTTGGCCCTCGCGACTGAGTTCACCCCTGTCCCCGCCGCAGCCGATCTCCTGGCGGACACCCCGGACAGGTTCTTGCCGCTGGGCTTCATTGCAGACGTTCCGCCTGCCTTCTTACCCCAGGGCACGCTGGCAGTTCTGCTTTACGAAGGAGTCGGCATCGTGTTCTGGGCCGTCACCGGGGTGCTGGTCTTTAAATCGTTTGTGCGGCCAAGTCAACCCCGGCATGGCGATGGCAAGGAGCGGGCCTTGGCCATCCTGAGATCACAGGACGGGAGTTCCATATCCTGGATGACCACCTGGGCCGGGAACACCTACTGGTTCTCGGCCACCGGCCAGAGCTACATCGCATACCGCGTTATCGCCGGCATCGCGCTCACGGTGGACGGCCCAGTCGGACCCAAGAACCTGAACGCCGCGGCAGTCGATGAATTCTGGGACTACTGCCGGTCAAATGGGTGGACACCCTGTTTCTATTCCGTATCCGCGGAGGTCCGGGATGCGGCAACCGGCCTTGGCTGGGACACCGTTCAGGTTGCTCAGGAAACTGTCCTGTCACTGGAGTCCTTGTCATTCAAGGGGAAGAGATTCCAAGATGTACGCACCTCTTTAAACAACGCGGCCAAGGCGGGAATCCATGCAGAATGGGTTAGCTACCCCACGGCAGGCTTGAACATCCAGACCCAGATTCTGGCTATCTCCGAAGAATGGGTTGCGGACCGGACGATGCCCGAAATGGGGTTCACCCTTGGCGGGCTCGACGAACTGAACGACCCTGAAGTCCGCTGCCTGCTCGCAATAGACGCCGACCAACAAGTGCACGCCGTCACCTCCTGGCTTCCGGTCTACCGCAACGGAAGGATCGTGGGCTGGACGCTGGATTTCATGAGAAGGCGCAGAACCGGCTTCCGGGCGGCCGTCGAGTTCCTCATTGCTTCCGCAGCGATGAGCCTCAAGGATGAAGGGTGCGATTTCATCAGTCTTTCCGGTGCACCACTGGCCCGGACTGCGCCGGTCCTCCGTCCGGACGTGACCCCAGCGGGTCCGTCAGCGACCGCCGGCCTGGACCGACTGCTGGATCGCCTTGGGTCCGCTCTTGAACCCGTCTACGGGTTCAGGTCCCTTTTGGCCTTCAAGAGCAAGTTCCACCCCAGCTATGTCCCCCTCTTCATGGCATATCCCGACTCGGCGGCCCTGCCCGGAATCGGGAACGCCCTTACCCGCGCCTATCTGCCCGATCTGTCACTCGGCGAGGGGTTCAGGCTGCTGCGAAACTTACTGAGCGAACGCGTCAGCGGTGTTGGACGCTCTGGTCGCCAGCCGACGGAAAGCTAGCCGGGACACACATCAAACCGAATCCGGACGATGTTACCGTAGAGGCCGATGACTCTTTCTGAAGAACTTCTTATGGCATACGACCAGCAACTCCGAACGGATGCCGAGACGCCCAGTGCCATCGGCGTTGAACGGCTGGGTCCCCTACGTCTGGTGACCTTCGCAGGCGGCAGAGGCTTCGTGACCTACCAAGACCTCGACGGGGCCAGCGCCCGAACAATCGCGCGTTGGGTGGTCGAGGCGCTCGCGGTATACCGCAGCGATCCGGCAATCGTGCGAATTGAGTGGAAAACCCGTGGCCACGATCACGCGCCCGGGCTCCATGACGCACTGCTCGAGAACGGATTTGAGCCGGACGAAACAGAGTCGGTCATGATCGGACCGGCCAGCGCGTTGAATGTGGAGGTGCAGCTCCCGCCCGGCATCAGCCTGCGGCGCGTGACTGAAGAACGGGACATTCGCGCCATGAGCGCCATGCAGGACGAGGTTTTCGGCACTGACGCGTCCGAGGGCAATGCCGACGCCATCCTGCGTCGTGTGGCCCTGGAAGACGGTATGGAACTGTGGGTTGCCGAACACGACGGGGTGATTGTGAGTGCGGGCCGCCTCGAGCCGGTACGGGACACCGACTTCGCGGGCATCTGGGGCGGGGCAACGCGTGCAGAATGGCGTGGCCTGGGTATTTATCGGGCCCTCACGGCGGCCCGGGCTCGAGCCGCGCTAACGCTCGGCAAGCAACTCATCCACAGCGACTCGACAGAATATTCGCGACCGATTCTGGAACGCTACGGCCTGCACCGGGTGTCAACAACCACTCCGTACCGCTGGCGGCGCTAACGGCCCAAGCGCGTCCGCCGGGATTGTTGTCCAGGTCCGCAACGGCGAGAACACGATAGGGACTGCCGAGGCGCCGGCGAGCAGTGCCCAGATCCAGAGCACGGGCTCAACGCCTGCCCATGCGGCGAGGGCGCCGCCGGCCAGGCTGGCGACGGGCATGACTCCGAGGACAAAGAGTCTGTTGCTGGCCAGGACTGTCCCGAGCCTGTGGGGCGGAGCGAGGCGCGGGATGATCCCGGCGCCCGCCACGGCCATAACCACAACAAGAAAAGCCCACCCGAACGTGGACGCGCTCAGCCAGAGAGCCGGGAACCACGGCAGGACCGCGGACAGGGGAGTCAGCGCCACGGCCGGGACGCAGGCGATGCCGGCGAGGATTCTGGTCTTTCCGATGCCGAGTTGGCCCAGGATGGCCGGCGCGGCGAAGGACGCGGCAAGGCCGCCCACGGCGGCGAAGGTGCTCAGAAGCGCGAAGACGGCCGGGCTCAGTCCCAGGACGTTGAGGGCGTAGACCGCGGTGGCGGCGCTGCCAAACATGGTGGCCGCGTTGAGAATCATCCCGGACAGGAACAGAGCCCGGAGTGCCCGGTGGTGAATGGTGAACGACAGTCCTGCCCGGGCCGCAGTCCAAAACGCCTCGTGACTCCGGGGTGGCTTGACGTCATCATTTACCTGAATTCTCGTGAGGACCAGGGCGGACAGGGCGTAGGCGAACCCGGCCGCCACTAAGACGAACGGCGCGGCGACGGCGCTGAGCAGCGCCCCGGTCAGGGACGGAGAGCCGACGGCGACCGCGCTGGCGGCCGTTTGCAGCCGGGCATGCGCGTCGCTCATCTCTTCCCGCCCCACCACGGAGGGCACGAAAGCTCCGTGGGCGGTGGTGAACACGACGTCGGCAATGCTGATCAGCGCTACGCAGGCCAGCAGCTGCCCCAGCGTCATGACGCCGCAAACAAAGGCTGCCGGTACGCTCAGGACCACCAAGGCCCGAGCCGCGTCCGCTGCAATCATCAGCCGGCGCCGGCGGAACCGGTCCACCCAGACGCCGATCGGCACGCCCAGGACAAGGAACGCACTCATGCCCAGGGCGTTGATGACTCCCACCTCCAGGGCGCCGGCACCGAGCAGGGAAACGGCAATGATCGGGATCACCACCCGGCTTGCTTCGTCCCCCACACCCTCGAACGCGGCGGCTATCCACAACCGCCGGAAGGCAACCAGCTGCAAAATTGGTTTTTTGGCCGTCTTCACCGTCCTTACAATCGGCCGGGCGCCAGTGCTGACAACTCGCTGTAAGGCCATACCTGACAATTTGTCAGGAACTGCCTGACAAATCAACTATTCTGGCAGTGTCAGGCGATAAGTCTTAAGGAGAATGCCGTGGAACTGGAACCGCCGCTGGCCGGCCCGCTGATGTGCAGCTTCTGCGCGAGACCGGCCAACACCTCCCGACGCCTCGTGGCAGGTCCCGGCGTAGCCATCTGTAAGGACTGTGCCCAGGCGTCCATGGCGCTGTTCAGCAACGCGGATGTTTCTCCGGCGGCGGCCCCGTGGGCGAGAATGACCGACGATGAACTGCTGGCCCACCTGCCGGAAATCGCCGCCGTCGCCTCACAAGTCGAAGACCGGTTGAGGGCCTGGGTGGGGACCACGCGTCAAAGGCGCATCAGCTGGGCGCGCATTGGCGCGGCGCTGGGTATGACGCGGCAGTCAGCGTGGGAACGATTTTCCTAGCTGCCGGAATAGAAGGTTGCCGGCGGCCCGGGGAACGGTCCTCCACTGCCCTCAGTGTCGCCACCCGCGCCGCTGCCAAGGAGGCTCCGGGTGAGGGCGGCGCTGTCGGCCATCAGGTCTTCCACAGCCTTCGCCAAATGGTTGTCCGCGACCGGTACGCCTTCCAATGCGCCTGCGACGACCGCCCGGCGGACGAGTTCACGTGCGAACGAGGCCGTGGTGCCTTCGGTGCGGGCGGCGGCATCTTCAACCGCGTGCGGGCTGAAGGGGATGCCCCTGGCATACAGCCTGACCAGCGAAACCCGCTCCGGCTGGGCCGGCAGGGGAATTTCCACGGCCAGGTCCACACGTCCGGGACGCTGGGCCAGGGCGCGTTCAAGCATGTCCACCCGGTTGGTGGTGAGGACGAACGCGACGTCGGCGTCGCTGGCCAACCCGTCCATGGCGTCCAGCACCTCGAAAAGCAGCGGCTGGGGTCCGTGCCCGAAGCTGCGGTCCTCGGCGATGAGATCGCAGTCCTCAAGAACGACGATGGAGGGCTGCAGCGCCCTGGCCATGGCGGCGGCTTCTGAGATCCTGGCGAGCGATCCCCCCGAGAGAAGGATTGCTGTGACACCGTCGCTCCGACTCAACAGGTACCGCACCGTGTGGGTCTTGCCGGTCCCCGGCCTGCCATAGAGCAGGACGCCGCGTTTGAGGTGCTGGCCGTACTTGTTGAGGGATTCCCGGTGCTCGGCGATGCCTAAGGTGTGGTCCGACACTTTCTCCAGCAGGCCATCCGGCAGGATGACATCGGACGCGGCAAGGGCCGGCCGGGCGTGAAAGGTCACCCCGGCCGCGCTGGGACCATATTCGCCCATCACCAAGGAAATGACCTGCCCCTTGAGCACGCTGCGGTGCTGCATCCGCCGGCGGAATTCCGAGAGGAAGTGTGCGGCCTTATCCGTCGCACCGGCCAAAACTTCAAGTGAAGCGGACTGCCGGCCATACCGGGGGTTGGCGTCCCGCTGCAGCACTGCGATTGGACTGCCGCCGTGGCTGAATAGCCACAGTCCCAGTGCCACGGCCTGCCGCTGTTGGTCCGGACCGACCGCGAGGTTGGCGTAGTCCGGCTGGGACAGAGGGTACTGGGGAAACATTTGGGACTGCTGCAACATGTCGCTCAGCGAATGATGGTGCCTTTGGTCTCCGCCGCCGATGCCCACGAGCCGGAACCCGGGGTCCTCTGCAGCGAGTTCCTCCATCAGGATGTCCGCGTCCACGAACCGGTGCGGCGGAATCTCCTCAACCACCACAGCCACTGATTCCGCCTGGACCGCCAAGTGGTCGGTAAGCGTGGTCAGCAGCTGGGTTCCCCGTTGCACCCGGTGCTGCCCGGACTGTGCAAGCTCCACCAGCTGCGCGAAATTGTCGATGAACTTCCCCAAATTTTCATCCATGGGCTGACCCTACCAGCGCCGCATTCCCGTATTGACGATTAAGGATGTTTCCGTCCTGGCGCATTCGAGCAGGACCGTATTGGCGTCTGCAGAGTTCCCGAAAGGTTTCACAAATCCCAAAGGGAAGAAAATATCTTCCTCGGAGGGCCGGCCCTGTTTGGTATGCTCGCAAACTATTCTGGCTATTTGGGGGGACCATGAATAAGGGAATGAAATCCGCAATTGCAGTCGTAGCGCTCACTCCGCTTCTCGCACTGGGGCTGTCAGCCGCTTTCGGAACGTCGAAGTCCGGTCCTGCTGGCATGCCAGCTGGTGCATCGGACCACCCAGAGTGCTACAACCGGGCCAGGCTGAACGATCCGAATGACTTCTGCTACCGGACCATGGGTGCTTGGAATAGCACCAAATCCTCTGACGAGGAAGTCCGGAGCATGATGTCCATTGAGCGAATGGTGAAGGCCCGCAAGACCGTTCAAGAGATCCAGCGCTACTACCCGGAGTATTCGCCGCCCACGAAATGACGCTGCCACGCATATCAACCCCGTGACTGTATTAGCGGCCGGAACGGGTCTACCGGTGCGCATTTGCGCCTCCCGTTCCGGGATTCCGGCAGCCGGTTAGCTCGTGGGCCGATTCGGCTCATCGGCATCCCGCGTCAGATCGGCGCCCTCGGGTATCTGGAGGGCCTCGATTCCCGGATCGGCGACGATTTCCGAAATGAGGTTTTGGCTACCCCCGATGATTGTTGAGTCAAAGTCGATCTCTGTCACCAGTGTCCAGGCGCGGTCGGCGGGCCACATGAGGCTCGGGGACTGTGGCGAGTGTGCATCACGTGTCCACAGTGCGGTGCGGACCCAGCCGGGGCTGGCGAACGCTATCGGAGCTTCGGAGAAGAGGAAATGCGCTCGTCCGGGCAGCTCGAGCCGGGGTCCGATCACTACCGCGGCGGGCAGCAGTCCGGACCCGCCGTCGGCTCCAGATGACGGAACAGCGGAGGCGCTGTCGGCGGCGACGAGCAACGGCCACGCGGGACCAAGGGACGGATTCGACGTCGATCTCCGTAGCAGTTGGCCTGCTGTGTCCGCGCCACGTGCCGGGTATCGGCTGGCCTGTCACGCGTCGCGGGATGGAACACGCGGGCATAGGTATCCGTACGGCACCACGCAGTGCATGTCCCTCGCGGAGCGGTCCAGAAGAGGACGCAGCCAGTCGGCGAATGCAACATCACTGATAGGTTCCATGGGCCCAGCCTAGGGTCTCGGAGCCGAACACAAACCGCATTGGATGAATCTCCGGGGGTTCGGACAACGCAGGACGGAGAACCACAGACCCGCGTCACTTAAAGGCGCATCTGAATTGTTACTCTCTTTTCCTTTTGTGCGGCAAATGCAATTGATATTCTGAATTTGGTCAGGAAGAGGCCGCTCACCTCGTTGCGGGAGTCCTTGCCTCATGCCCACCAGACTCGATGTCATCGTCACTGCCGACGCGGACGTTCTGGCTGTCGCCATGAATCCACTCGAGTACTTGACCGCCCACAGTTTCACCGCCCCAGAGCATGGTTGGGGCGTTGCGGCATGATCGGCACAGGGTCACAGCGGCGCCCCGGCAGCAGGATCTTTTACACGTTCCAGCACTTGCCGCAGGTGCCCACTGGCGACCTCCTGCAGCTCCGGCAGGCGCTGGCGAATAGCCAGGAACCAGCTGAAAACCCTGCTGCGTCCGAGCTCCTGCAGATCATCAACGCGGAACTGCGCGGGCGCGGCCGGCGGCGCGAGTGGCGTCCGAGCCTGGTCGGGGCGCGATCACGCCGCCGGCACGCGGGCCGACGGTCCGGCAAGCAGGATCAGAAGCCTGATCCAGGCTTCCCTTAGACCAGCGCGGATGCGGCCCTTATGAAACGTATCGGGGGTGGCCGCATCCGCGCTAATACGCACATAGTGCACGGCGTGCCGTGTACCCGGCTGGCGCCGGAGAGCGCGGGCCCAGGTGCCGCCCTCGAACCGGCGACATCACGGGCGCTGGTCCGGTTCGGTGCCCTCGTCTGCCGTGCCCGTAGCGGGTCTGCTGTAGGGAGCCCGCGGAGCGGGGGAGTCCAGCGCATTCAAACGTTCGTTGACCGCATGGGCCAGAATGTCGCGCTGGAGGTCCGGCAGCGACATTGCTCCGTGCAGGTACGCCTCCACCTCTAACTCGCCGGCTTGTCCACCCAGAGTGAAGTATTTCAGCCAAAGTTCATCGAGGTTGAGCCCGGTGTAAGGAAGCGAAGCAGCAATCCCGCGTCGTTGCTCGCTTTCTTCATTGCTCAAGGCCATTGTTCCGCCTTGTGTTTACGTGCCGGACGACGCAGAGAAGCGGACCAAAGCCGCTGCAGTCTCATGCAAAGTGTCCCCTGACCGGCGGGACATGGCGATCAGGGTTCGGAAGGCGTCGTCCTCTCCGGTGTTGTCCCGTGCCATCAGCATGCCTTTGGCCACGCTGATGGTGTCGCGCTGAAACAGGGCGTGCTGGAGTTGCTGGCTTAGGACCGCGGCAGCTTCACGGGCCTGCGCGTGAACGACAAACAACACTGCCTGTTGCGCAAATAGGGCAAGCAGCCGGACGGTGTGATCGTCGAACCGGTCCGATTCGCCGGCATAGACCTTAACCGCCCCCACTGCCGTGCTTCCGGTCAAGAGCGGGCTGCTGGCGACCGAACCGATGCCCATGGGTGCCACGGCCGCACTCCAGGCGGGCCAGCGGTGATCGGTAGAGGCATCGCTGACCAGCACGGGCTCGCCAGTTGCCCACGCCGTCAGGCACGGACCTTCGCCCAGTTCAAACTGCAGCGTGTCCGCCCGCGAAACGACGTCGCCGCCCGAAGACGCAGCCGTGAGGCGCTGGCCCCCGGGGTTCATCAGGCTGACCCCGGCTCCCACCGCTCCGGGAATGGCAGCCACGGCGGCGTCCGTGATCACCTGCAGGGCATGCACGACAGTTTCCTCGGTCAGTAACATCCGGGACGCGCGGGCGAAGACCGCGGTGAGTTCCTCTGCCAAGGGCAGGTCGATTTCCATGTTCTACCTCGACAGGTTGCACGGTGCCGTGTTCAATGTGCTGTGTTCACTGTGCCGTGTTCACTGTGCCGTGGCGGGGCGCTGCGGCTGCGTCTTCCAGCATAACCGGCCTCGCACCGTAGGACACCTGTTCACCACACCGCAGCGCGCGTAGTGTGGAAAGAGGAGATACCCCCGGGAGAGTTCGACCGGCCGACGTTCTTCGCACCAGGCTGCGTACGAACTAGAGCGCGCACCCGCAATCAGGGCTCCTGCAAGGGCGACCCACAGGAAGAGGACGCCGTCACTTCACAATCAGGGGCTGCGCCGACCGCGGAACAGCTCCAAGATATGCTGCTGGAGAGCCCGGGCTTCATCGATTTCCTCCTCAGCCTTTCCACACTGGCGGCTACCGCGTTAGGCGGCAAGAACACCAGGATGTGTGCCATCACCGTGGAACGCGACGGAAGTCCAGCCACCGTCGCCAGTAGCGGACCCGAAGCGCAACGTTTGGATGAAATCCAGTACGGCCTTCACAACGGCCCGTGCCTGACCGCATTGCGGACCTCTCAGACCATCCTGGTGACCGATGCGGGCACGGATCCGCGCTGGACTGCCTACGCCCGCGCCATGTCCGCGGAAAACGTCCGATCGGTGCTAGCAGTGCCCATAACCTCTGACGCCGGATCGGCGGCGGCGCTCAACTGTTACTCCTCCGAATCGGGGGAGTTTGAACCCGGCACCGTCGAACAGGTGCAGGAATACGCGGCGTCGATCTCCAACATTCTCCGTCTTGCCCTCAGGGTTCATCCGGCCCCTCCCTACCCGGAACATCTGCGGTCGGCTCTGCAATCGCGTGCCGTGATTGATGCCGCCGTCGCACTCGTCATGGCCCAGAATCGATGCAGCCACGACCAAGCCTTGGCGTTGATAAGCCGTGCAGCCACTATCCAGGGCACGCGGATGCATGACATCGCGGCTGACATCATCGCCGGGTCCGCGCCGCAGGCCGGTCCTGCCGATCGCGGGAGTGACGACCCAACCGGCCGGTAACGTTGCCCGCGATGTAGCATGATTTGGGGGCATGCGGCCGGAAGGAGCCGGGGTGGAACTTGCAGAGCAGCGTTTGGTTGACGGGACCGCGGAGCAGCTACAGGACCTGGTGCTGTCCAGCGAGGACCTGGAAGAATTTTTGGGCCAGCTGGCCCAGCACTTAGCCACGGGGCGATCCCACGCAGATCGGGAAATCATCTGCGCCGTAACTGTCGCGTGGCCTAAGAAACCCGCCGCAACCGGCGCCGGCAGCGCCAGGGCAGTCGAACTCGAAGAGCTACAAGCCGAGGCCGGCGAGGGGCCCTGCATCACGGCCATGAGCGGAGCACGCACGGTATACGTCAGGGACGTGAGGCGCGAGAGCCGGTGGCCAGTATTCGGTCAAGCGGCTGCGGAGCGGGGATATGCTGCCGTCCTGGTGGTCCCCATCGATCTGGACGACGAATGCCGGGCCGCCCTGAGCTTCTACGCCACGCACCATTCCGGATTTACGGACGGCGAGATCCTCACGGCAGAAAACGTTGCCCGGCAGGTCTCCCGGCCCCTGCGTCTGAGCCTGCGGATCGGTCGCCTCCAGGACGCCCGCGACGACCTCGCGTCCGCCATGAAATCGCGTACGGTCATCGACATGGCTATTGGCGTGGTCATGGCCCAGAACAGGTGTCCGCCGGATGAGGCATTCACGTTGCTCCGCAAAGCCTCCAACGCCCGGAACATCAAGCTGCGCGAAGTCGCGGTATCCATCGTTGCTGCAATTGCCGGCACCACGGACATCCGTTCACGCTTCGACTTGTAGCCTTCACTCGAGCGGCCGGCGCCGTCAGGAGCGTGCAGCGAGGATCTGCTCGCGCAGAATGTCCGCGTGACCGCAATGCTGGGCGAGTTCCCTGAGCATGTGCAGGTAGATCCACCGCAGGGGCAGCGGACCGCGCCGGTTGCCCGTGACGACGTCGTCAAGGTCGAGGGGAGCGGCCATGCGGCGTGAATCCGCACAGGCCTGGCTGTAGGCGGCTTGGAGGCCCGCGATGGTGTCGTCGTCGGCCAGGATGAACGATTCATCCGGAGTGGCGGGGATGCCGATCTCCTCCCGGCTCCTACCGGTGATGGCCTCGTCGAACCACACCTTTTCCACAAAGGTGGCGTGCTTGACCAGGCCCAGGAGGGTGGTCCGCGAGGGCACAAGCGACGCCCGGGCCTCCTGCTCCGAGAGCCCGTCCAAGCAGCTGTTCAGCGCCTTCCGATGCTCATCGAGGAATGCATCGAGCTGGGTCCGGGTGTCCGCTGTGAATGTTGCAGGATCCATGCTGGGGTTTGGTCTCATGGCCTCACAGCCTAGTACCGGCCGCCGCGTTCCGGGGGACCCGGACCCGCCAGCGGGGTCCAGGTCCCCAAGAATCCGACACGTGAGGCTGGATCGCGGTCAGTGCCCGCGCGCGATCCATTCCTCAAGCTGCGGGGCCTCGTCACCGATGGTCGTCGGATCCCCGTGACCGGTCCGGACCACAGTGCCCGCCGGAAGCGGCAGGAGCCGGTTCCGGATGGACTCGATGATGGTCGGGAAGTCGCTGAAGGAACGGCCGGTCGCTCCCGGTCCACCCTTGAACAGCGTGTCGCCGCTAAACACAGTGTGTTCAGGAACTGGGTTTCCAAATTCTGGGCCTTCGCCCTCGAGGAGGAAGCACACGGATCCGGGCGAGTGGCCGGGGGTGTGCAGTGCCGCCAGCCTGGCCCCTGCGACATCGAACGTGTCGCCGTCGGCAATGGCGTGGTCCGGCTCGGTGCCGGGGAACACTTGCTCCCACAGCATCCAGTCTTCCCGGTTCAAGTACACGGGCGCGTCCACGAGGGTCCGGACCTCGCCCACGGCCCGGATGTGGTCATCGTGGCCGTGCGTGAGCAGGATTGCCGTGACCTTCCTGCCCGCGACAGCGGCGGCTACCGCAGCGGGATCGTGGGCAGGGTCGATGATGACGCATTCGGCATCATCCCCGATGATCCAGACGTTGTTGTCAACCTCCCACGTCCCGCCGTCGAGCGAAAACGTCCCCGAGGTGACCAGCCGGTCGATGCGGACGCTCACAGCTCCACCACCGAGCGCAGCACCGCGCCGGCGTGCATCTTATTGAAGGCTTCCTCGATCTGGTCGATGGTGATCCGCTCTGTCACGAACGCGTCCAGGTCCAGCTTGCCCTGCTGATAGAGGCTGATCAGGGTGGGGAAGTCGCGCGAGGGCAGGCAGTCGCCGTACCAGGAGGACTTCAGCGAGCCGCCGCGGCCGAACACGTCCAGCAGCGGTAGTTCCAGGGTCATCTCGGGGCTCGGCACGCCCACCAGGACCACGGTGCCGGCCAGGTCCCGGGCGTAGAAGGCCTGCTTGTACGTTTCCGGGCGGCCGACGGCGTCGATCACCACATCGGCGCCGAAACCGCCGGTCAGTTCGCGGATTGCCTCCACGGGGTCGACGGCGGAGGAGTCCACCGTGTGGGTGGCGCCGAGCTCCTTGGCCCGCTGGAGCTTCTTGGCCTCGATGTCGACGGCGATCACGGTGGTGGCGCCGGCGAGCGCCGCCCCAGCGACCGCCGCCACGCCCACTCCGCCGCAGCCGATCACTGCGACCGAATCGCCGCGCTGGACGTTTCCGGTGTTGATCGCCGCGCCGATGCCGGCCATGACGCCGCAGCCGAGCAGGCCGATGGCGGCGGGATCGGCGTCGGGGTCCACCTTGGTGCACTGGCCGGCGGCCACGAGGGTCTTTTCGGCGAAGGCTCCGATGCCCAGCGCGGCGGTCAGCTCCGTGCCGTCCTCCAGAGTCATCTTCTGGGTGGCGTTGTGGGTGTTGAAGCAGTACTGGGGCTGACCCCGCCGGCAGGCACGGCATTCGCCGCAGACGGCGCGCCAGTTCAGCACCACGCGGTCACCGGGGGCGACGTCGGTGACGTCCGGTCCCACAGCGCTGACAACGCCGGTGGCCTCGTGGCCGAGCAGGAACGGGAAGTCGTCGTTGATGGCGCCCTGCTTGTAGTGCAGATCGGTGTGGCAGACGCCGCAGGTCAGGATGTCCACGAGGGCCTCGCCGGGCCCCGGGTCCGGAACCAGGATCGTTTCGAGGGTGACGTCGGCATTCTTGGACCGGACAACGGCTGCCTTGACTTTATGGACCATGAAACAAGCTCCTCTGCTCTGAACGCGGATTTCTCGAATAAATACTGGCACAACGGGCGACGGCGCGGCCCTTGGGAGGCCGCGCCGTCGTGGTTTGGTTTTGTCCTTGGATACAGGAAGAGACTAGGCGGCGAGCCGGCTCTTGACCTCTGCCGCGGAGGGATTGGTGGCGGCGGTGCCGTCCGGGAACAGCACCGTGGGGACGGTACGGTTGCCTCCGTTGAGTTGCTCGACGAGATCGGCCGTGCCTTCGACTTCCTCGATGTTGATCTCGGTGTACCCGATGCCCTGCGCGTCCAGCTGCTTCTTCAACCGGTTGCAGTAGCCGCACCACGTGGTCGAAAACATGGTGATGGTGCCGGATTCGGGGGTGAAATCCACGAAGTTCTCCTCAAACATATGGGTGGGGTCGGCGTTTAGGCCGGCCCCACTGAAGTCGTACGTCACTACCAACAACCGTACCCCGGAGCCCGCTATTCCCGCAGAGTGTGCTGCCTCGCTACGCCGTCGGTCGCGAATTCGCGGGAAAGCTGCGAAGTCGCCGGAAAGTCGGAATGAATCAAGCTGTTTGTGACAGCGGGTTGGTTTTGTGGTTGATGCCGGCGTGGGTCGGGGCGGCTGGTGCGGTGGGTTTGTTTCGGTAGCGGTGAGGGTGCCGGGCGTGGCAGGCGTTGAGGGTTGCTTGGCGGCGTTGGCGT
>NZ_JBFTOC010000020.1:0-60022 GCF_056397785.1 Arthrobacter sp. 05L421 | reverse complement strand
ACGCCAACGCCGCCAAGCAACCCTCAACGCCTGCCACGCCCGGCACCCTCACCGCTACCGAAACAAACCCACCGCACCAGCCGCCCCGACCCACGCCGGCATCAACCACAAAACCAACCCGCTGTCACAAACAGCTTGATTCATTCCGAATTTCCGGCGAAACCGCGCGTTTCCGGCGAATTCGGTGGGCTGTCCTACTTCTTGACGGAGGCCTTCCGGGCGGGTGCCTTGCGGGCCGTCGTCGTGCGCTTGACCGGTCCCTTGGCCCGCTTCTCGGCAAGGAGTTCGACGGCCTGTTCCCGGGTCAGCTCCTCGACCGCGGTGCTGCGCGGCACGGTGATGTTGGTGATGCCGTCGGTGATGTACGGGCCGAACCGGCCCTCCTTCACCACAATGTTCTTTTCCGAGACCGGGTCCGGTCCGAACTCGGCCAGAGGCGGGACCGCGGCCCGGGCGCCGCGCTGCTTGGGCTGCGAGTAGATCTCCAGCGCCGCCTCGAGCGTGATGGTGAAGATCTCCTCTTCGGAGCCGATCGAGCGGGAGTCCGTACCCTTCTTCAGGTACGGGCCGAACCGGCCGTTCTGCACCGTGATCGGGTTGCCGTCCGCGTCCTGGCCGAGCACCCGGGGCAGGCTCATGAGCTGCAGGGCCTCGTCCAGCGTGATGGTGTCCACGCTCATGGACGCGAACAGCGATCCGGTGCGGGGCTTGGCCTTGACGGGTTTCTTCGCCGGCTTGGGCTTGCCGTTCTTGTAGTACTCAACGGGCTGGTTGGCCAGCTGTTCCTCGGTCATCTCCGGGATGACCTCGGTGACGTAGGCGCCGTAGCGGCCGTTCTTGGCCACGATGGTGTGCCCGGTGTGCGGGTCCGCGCCGAGGACGCGCTCCTCCGGGGCAGCGGTCTCCATGAGTTCAACGGCTTTGGCGGCCGTGAGCTCATCCGGGGCCAGGTCCTCCGGGACGTTGGCGCGGGCCGCTTCAACCACTTCGCCGGTCCCGGGATCCACGGTGGCGGTGGAGCTTTCCAGGTACGGGCCGAACTTGCCGACCCGGAGTGTAATCGCGTCCGTGATGGGGATGGAGTTGATCTCGCGGGCATCGATCTCGCCGAGGTTGTTCACGATGCTCAGCAGGCCGGGCTCGGAGTCTTCACCGAAGTAGAAGTGCTTGAGCCAGGCCGGTCCTGCCGCCTGGCCGTTGGCGATCTTGTCCAGGTCGGCTTCCATGTCGGCGGTGAACTCGTAGTCCACGTAGTCGTGGAAATGCTGTTCGAGGAGCCGGATCACGGAGAACGCGATCCAGCTCGGGACCAGCGCGGAGCCCTGTTTCCGGACGTAGCCGCGGTCCTGGATGGTGGAGATGGTGGAGGCATAGGTCGACGGGCGGCCGATGCCCTTCTTTTCCAGCTCCGCGGTCAGCGAGGCTTCGGTGTACCGCGGCGGCGGCGAGGTCTCGTGCCCGACGGCGACGATGTCGGTGGCCGTGAGCGCGTCGTCCTTGGCCACGTTGGGCAGCCGGCGGGCTTCCTCGGACTCGTCGTCGCCGCGGCTTTCGTCCTTGCCTTCTTCATAGGCGGCGAGGAATCCGGGGAAGGTGATGACAGTGCCCGAAGCCGAGAATTCGGCGTCGCGCTGGTCGGCCGGGTCACCAACAGTGACGGCGCCGAGGCGGATCGTGGCGGTGGAGCCCTTGGCGTCAGCCATCTGCGAGGCTACCGTGCGCTTCCAGATGAGCTCGTAGAGCCGGAATTCGTCGCCGGAGAGCTGCTTGGCCACCTGGGCCGGCGTGCGGAAGGAGTCACCGGCGGGGCGGATGGCCTCGTGGGCTTCCTGCGCGTTCGCTGCCTTGCCGCTGTAGACCCGCGGCGACTGCGGCACGTACTCGGGACCGTACAGCTCGGAGGCCTGGCGCCGGGCGGCCGTGACGGCCTCGTTGCTCAGCGCGGACGAGTCCGTACGCATATAGGTGATGTAGCCGTTTTCGTAGAGGCGCTGGGCCACCTGCATCGTGCTCTTCGAGGAGAAGCGCAGCTTGCGGCCGGCCTCCTGCTGCAGGGTGGAGGTGGTGAACGGCGCTGCCGGGCGGCGGGTGTACGGCTTGGTGTCGACGGAGCGGACCCGGAATTCGGCGTCCTGCAGCCCCGCTGCGAGCGAGGCAGCGAGTTCCTCGTTGAGGTGGACGGCGTTGCGCGAGGTCAGCTCGCCGTTGTCGTTGAAGTCCCGCCCGCTGGCCACCTTGGCGCCGTCGACGGCGGCGAGTTTGGCTTTGAAGGAGCCGGAATCGGCGCCGAATTGGCCGGTGAGGTCCCAGTAGGAGGCGGCTTTGAAGGCCATCCGCTCGCGTTCGCGGTCCACCACCATGCGGGTGACGACGGACTGCACGCGGCCGGCGGAGAGGCCGCGGGCCACCTTGCGCCAGAGCACGGGGGAGATCTCATAGCCGTAGAGCCGGTCCAGGACGCGCCGGGTTTCCTGTGCGTCCACCAGGTCCTGGTCGACATCGCGCAGGTTGTCCATGGCGCGGTGGATGGCTTCCTTGGTGATTTCGCCAAAGGTCATCCGGTAAACCGGAACCTTGGGCTTGAGCACTTCGAGCAGGTGCCACGCGATGGCCTCGCCTTCGCGGTCCCCATCGGTTGCGAGATAGAGAGCGTCGGCGTCTTTGAGCTGGGCCTTGAGCTCGGCGACCTTTTTCTTCTTGTCCGAGGACACCACGTAGTAAGGCTTGAAGTCGTTGTCGATGTCGACGGCGAACTTGCCCAGCGGGGTCTTCTTCAGTTCCGCGGGGAGCTCCGAGGGCTGCGGAAGGTCGCGGATGTGACCGATGGAGGCCTCCACAATGAAGCCTTCGCCGAGGTACTTGGCGATGGTTTTGCTCTTGGCGGGAGACTCCACGATCACGAGTTTCTTGCCGGTTTTGGCCTTGCTTGGCACGGTGCTCCTACAGAAAAAGGTGGCTCGGGCAGATGCGCCCATACCCGCCTAGTTCACCATATTTTGCAGAATCCCGCGCATCCGGCCGGAAATGACGGCCCGGCGGAGGTGGGTTCCGGCCGCGATCAGACCGTGTGTCCGGCTGCCATCGAGGGCGCGCGGGAGGCAACATCCGGCCGTGCCGGGGGTGGCTTTAAGACGGCGCCTCGGGTGGTTTTCAGGCCTCGCCGGCGGCCGGCCCGGCCCTTGCCCGTTGCTGGCTCGACCTGTGGCCGGCTCAGTCCTTGCCCGGGGCCGGCTTGGCGGCCGCCGGTCCGCGGTCATCCGGAATCATGGACCACATCGTGGCCATGCGTTCGGCGCCCTCGGGCACGTGGTCCGGATCCTCGAGTTCGTAATCCCGCAGGAGGTCAAAGACCCGCCGGTTCAGTTCGGCCCGCTGCTCCGGCGTCAGGTACAGGAGGTTGCTGGCCAGCACTACCGAGGACGGGCCGTCGGCGGTGTCGCCGTTCTCGCGCCGGGCGTTGCGGGCCTTGGCGTAGGCAAGGACCCGGCGGCGGTAGGCGTCGAGCTCGAGATCCAGGACGGCGAGTTCCGGGCTGGCCACTCCCCCTAGCGAGTGGATGGTGAAATCGGTGCCGGCGGCCTTCCAGCGCCGCTCCCGGGCGTCCCCGGCCGTCTCTGCGGGAACCACGATGCCCCACTTCTGCAGGGCCCGCAGGTGGTAGCTCATGGCACTGGGAGTCAGGCCGGTCTGCGCGGCAAGCTCGGTGGCCGTCCGGCTCACCTGGGTGGAATACAGTTCGGAAATGACCTCCAGCCGGGCGGCGTGGGCGAGGGCACGGATCGCCTTCGGGTCAGTGATTTCCACTTGCTTCTCCGGGCGATGCCGGCGCTTGGTGGCCGGCGGAGCCGTGGACTCCGCCGTCGGGGTTTCTGCGTTCACTCCTCCAGTGTATCCAGCCTCTCCAAACTATGAAAGAAATGCTTGACATCCATTCCGGGATCGGACTACTTTCCTATTTATGAAACAAACACTTCATAATGCGTCCACTTCCGCAGCACCGGCGCAGCCGCTGTGGCGCAACCGCGACTTCCTGATCGCCGGCACCGCCCGGTTCGTGGCGACGGCGGGGATGGGCGCCGTCGTCGTCAGCGTCATGCTGCACCTGCAAAACGCGGCCGCCGCCGGCGAAACGCCCGTCGCCGGGCCCTGGCTGGTGGCCGCGTACCTGCTGTGCTCGGCGCTGCCGCTGGTGCTGCTGGCCCCGTGGGCCGGCCGGCTCGCCGATACCATGGACTCCCGCACGCTGGCGACGGCGAGTTCCGCGGTCAGCGCCGCCGCCGTCGCCGGCATGGGGCTGGGCATGCAGTACCTGGAGAACTATCTGCCCGTGCTGTTTGCCATGACGTTCCTGCTCGACGCGGCCCAGGCGGTGGCCGGACCCACCTGGCAGGCCCTGCTGCCGCGGATCGTCGGCGAGGACCGCACCCCGCGGGCCATGGGCACCATGCAGGCGACCATCATGATTGCGGGCATGGCCGGTCCCGCCGCGGGCGGCCTGCTCAGCGGCTGGGGCGGCACCGGACTGGTCTTCGCCGTGGCCAGCGGCTGCTACGTCGCCATGGGGCTGGGCGCCCTGCTGATCCGGACCCGCCGCGGCACGGCGGCCGAACGGGCCGGCCAGGCGAAGCCGGCGCTGCTCGACGGACTGCGCCTGATCCGCCGGGACAGCCTGGTCTGGGCCCTGGTCCTCGGGGCGATGTTCTTCATCATTGTCGGCGAGGCCAGCAACGTGCTGGAGGTGTTCCTGGCCCGCGGCGAACTTGGCGCCACCGAGACGCAGTACGGGCTGCTGGCCGCAGCCTTCGGCCTCGGCATGGCGGCCGGTGCGGCGATGGCCGGCAGCATCAAGACACCGGTGGTCCGGCTGCGCGTGCTGCTGGCGTCCATGACCGGAGCCTCGGCGTTCCTGGTCCTCACGGGGCTGGTCCCGAACGTGGAACTGCTCTTTGTGGCCTACACGGCGACGGGCACGGCCTGCGGCGTCCTGAACGCCTGTTTCGGAGCCATCGCGATCCTGCGGATTCCGGAAAGCGGGCGCGGCCAGGCGCTGGCGATCGTGGGCGGCATGACACGCGCCGTCTCCATCGGCGCGCTGGCACTGGGCGGCTTCCTCGGCGCCGTGGTCCCGGTGCGTTTCAGCTTCGTGCTCACCGGGGCGGTGGGCGCCCTGGTGGCCCTGGCCCTCACGGCGTACGTCCTGCCGCGGTTCGGGCGGGAGGGCAGCGGAGTCAGCCCGGCGGCTGAGGCGGCGAGCGCCGTTTCAGGCGGGCAGCAGGAAGCCGTCGCGGACCAGGTTCCCCACTTCCTCGAGGAGGCCGGTGCGGAACTCGGCACTGTCAAATCCCTCATAGCCGCCCAGCAGCGCCTCCAGGGCGCCGATGATCTGCCCGACGGACAGGTCGCCGTCGCACGCTGAGACGAATCCGGCCAGCTCGGTACTGAGCAGGTTGGTGCGGCGCAGCCCGGCACCCTGCCGCAGCAGGATAACCCCGGGGTGCTCCGCCCCCGGGCGCTGGTGCCGCTCTTCGGTGACGTCCTCCGCGACCAGCAGGTGGGCGGCGCCCAGGTCGTGGGCGGCCAGCCAGTCGGCACGCTCGACGGCGGCGCCCAGGTGTGGCCCCACCGGCTGTTCGATCGGGTAGGTGATCTCCTCGAAGCGGGAAAGCACCCGCCCGGCGCCGTCGGCGGGCCTCCGCAGCCAGATCATGCCAAAGCCGATTCCCGCCACCTTGCGCGAGGCGAAGTCGTCGAGGTAGGCCGCGTACGACTCCTGGTACAGCCGGCGGTCGCGGTTTTCCGAGGCGTCCTGCAGCCAGGTCTCGGCATACTGCTCCGGGCCCACCTGCTCGCGCTGGATGAACCAGACATCGGCGGCCGGGCTGACCCAGCTCTGCGGCCGGTCGGCCCAGCCGGCACCGGCCGTGATCTCCCAGTTGCCCAAGAGCTGGGCCGTTCCGCCCGGGGCAAGGACAGAGGGCAGCGCGCGGACCAGCGACGACACGATCTCATCCCCCGGCAGGCCGCCGTCGCGATAGGTGAACTGGTCCGTGGCGGTCTCGCCGAGGCTGCGGGGCGTGATGACGAACGGCGGGTTGGACACCACCAGCTCGAACTCCTCCCCCGCGACCGGCTCCAGCAGGGACCCGAGCCTGAGGCTGACGCGGGAGTCGAGGTCGGCCGGGTCCAGGTGCAGCTCGTCGGCGTTGAGCAGAAGGTTGAACCGGGCGAAAGCCAGTGCGCGTGCGGAAATGTCCGTGGCGGTCACGTGCTCGGCATGGTGCAGCAGGTGAAAGGTCTGGATGCCGCAGCCGGTGCCGAGATCGAGGGCCCTGGCAACGTGGCGGCGGGCGGTGACCTGGACCAGGGTGGTGGAGGCCTGCCCGATCCCCAGGACGTGGTCATGGCGGAGGACCCCTGCGCGCTGGTGGGCCGAGAGGTCGCTGGCCACCCAGAGGTCCGCCCCGCCCTCACCGACCCCGTCCTCGCCCACGGTCGGGTCCCAGCCGTAGGGCCTCAGGTCCACCTTGGCCTGGATCAGGTCCTGGTCCGACGGCCCCACGAGCCCGAGTTCCAGCAGCCCCGCCGTGCGGACGCCTGGGAGCGCGGCGTCGAGGGTCTGCGCGCGCTGCGGCTCCGAGAGGAGCCAGAGACGCACGACGCCGGCGAGCGCCGCCGTCGCCGGCTCACCGAGGGAGCGCCCCGTGACGATCAGTGCAGGGATGAGCTGGTCCCGGCCGAGGGCGGAGTGCGCGGCCTCGCCGAGCAGCTCCGCAACCCCGTCCACGGTATAGCCAACGCCACGTAGGTCCGCCGCCAGGGCCTCGAGCAGGCCGGGAAGGTCGCTCCGCGGAGCGTCCGGAGTGTTGCCTGCTGTGAACGGGGCTGAGGGCGCCCGGTCTGAACGGTCCTGGGTAGAACGGTCCTGGGTAGAACGGTCCTGGGTTGAACGGTCCTGGGTTGAATGGGCCTGAGTTGAATGGGACGGTGCGGCGGGGCCCTGCGCTGAGGAAGTCACCGGACAAGTTTAGTCCCGGGGTTTAGTCCGGTGGTTTGGCCTTGGCTTGTCCCCGGCGGTTGGGCGGTCGTTGGCCCCAGACGGTGCGGCCGCGGCTTGGCCCGGGGTGGTCCCGGGCCGTGCAGGTCCGGCTAGAGCTCGGTCTCCGCGTAGATTTTCAGGGCGTCCCGGACGAAGGCCGCGCCGTCGGCACCGCCGTAGTTCGCGGCGAAACGGGGGTCGGCCACATACATCTCCCCGAGTCCCGTCACGTACCCCCTGATGTCCGGAGCTCCGGCGTTGTTGCCGGCCGCGGGGCCGCCCGCGGCAGCTGACGCCGCCGGGGTGCCGGGGATACCCCGGAGCCATTCGACGTGGCGCCGGGCCAGGTTCTGCGCCTCCGCGCTGGCTGCCGGAACCCCCGACTCCGCAGCGGCCGCCCAGTCGGCGCCGAGCTGCCGGGACTGCTCCGTCCAGGCAGCCTTCTCCTCCGCCCCCATGCCGCGCCACCAAGTGTCGGACTTCGCGTAGGCATCCTTTCCCCACCGCTGCTGGACTTCCTCCTGGTACTTGGTGTGGTCGAAACCGTCGAACATTTCTTCCGCCATGATCTTTCCTCCCGTTTGCAATGCCTCAATGGTGTGCCGGACCGAAGCAATCTGCCGGCCCAGCCTGTCCTCTTCCTGCAGCAGCAACGCCAGGTGCCGGCCCAGTGCATGCTCCGCGTCCGCCTCGTCGCTGAGCACCTCCGCGATCGCCGGCAGCCCGAGCCCCAGATCGCGCAGGAGCAGGATCCGCTGCAGACGGACCAGCGACTCTTGGCCGTAGTACCGGTAGCCGTTGCTGCCGGTGCGACTTGGCCTGAGCAGGCCGATGTCGTCGTAGTGTCGCAACGTCCGGCCGGTGGTGCCGGCCAGTTTCGCGATCTGCTGGACTGACCAGTCCATGCGTCCGCCTTCCTGTTTCCCTCGGGCCTGTTCCCTCGGGCGGCCCGTTCCCTCTGCCTTCGGCGTGTGCCGCTCCCCCGGCCGGCCGCTGCCCCCGTCCTTCGACTCTAAACTTTGACGCAACGTCAAAGTCAAGGGTCCGCGGGCGAGGGCGCTGGGGAAGGCCCATGCGGCCGGACAGGAGCCTGCGAGACGGTAAGTTTGAGGCATGATTTTCCCTTCCTCCCACACCCCGACCGCCCGGCTGGTCCGGCGGGCGCTCACAGGTGCGGCCGCCGCCGCCGTCGTCGTACTGGCCGCAACGGCCTGTTCCCCGGCCGGTTCGATTGAGAGCGCCGACGTCCCGGCGTGGAAGGCAACCGCCCTGCCCTCGGCCCCCGGAACGGTGCTGGAGGATGCCGGTAAGATCCTGAACCGGGATCCGATAGTCCGGACCGCGTCCGGCGTGCCCGCGGGCAACTACACGCTGACCATGACTTGCGAAGGCGGCGGCAAGGCGTTCTTCGCCGTCAGCCTGGACGGCAGCCAACTGGCCGAAGCGGGAGCCGCCTGCAACGGCAGCCGCGAAACCGCCCGCATTAAAGTGCCTGTGGCCGGCGAGGTCAAGCTCAGCACGTCCAGTGTGGATGCCCCGCTCCTCTACGCCTACCACCTGGCAGCGTCGGAGTAAGACCCGCCGACATCCGGATCACCGGGGTCCGGCCCGGCACCCTCTGACGGGCCCGCCCGAACCGGTCCTTTCGCCTCTGGCGCTTGATCCCGGGCAACCCTAATCTCAGGCTATGCCAACTGTGCCGGCGAGCAGGGCGCCGCGACAGCGCACCCCGGCCCCCGCCGTGGTGCTCTCAGTTGCGGTATTTATTGGGACGATCCTGTCCGGCTGCCAGTATGAATACAGCGCCGACCACTGGGACGATGAATCGACTTCCGCTGCCGCTGCGCCGACCACTGACGCCGCCCTGCCCCGGGACCCCCACCTCACTGAGCCGGTGTCCGGCAACGAGCTGGACGCCTGGGTCCACGAGGCACTGCCCGACGCCGCGGGGCAGGTTTTCCATACTGGATTTGGGACGCTGGCGGCCGACGAGGAGCGGGAAGAGACCACAACCGTGCTGCCCAAGGGTACCTACGCCCTGACTCTGGCTTGCCGGAGCGCTCGCCGGGTCTCCTTTTCCATCGAGAACGGTGACAGCGAGCTCGTGGACCTGAATCTGCGGTGCGGGACGTCCAGGGTGAATGTGGTGCAGCTGGCCGCAAATGCTGTGCTGTCGATCAAAGTGGATGCGAACGGGCCGGCGAACTACGCATACCGGGTGAGCCGAATCTGAGGGTTCCGGCCGCCCAAGAAGTCCCGAGCGTGTCTTAGGCGGCGCAGCCGTCGGGGCAGCGCAGGGTTTCGGGGCTCGCGGCGCACCCGGTGCAGTAGAGCGTGAGAGTCCGGCAGCTGGGATTCGAGCAGTTTTCGAACTTGCTGGTGGGCGCCGCGCAGCGGACGCACTCGCCAATGGTCTTGGCATCCCCGCTGAACTCCAGGTGCATGCGCTTGTCGAACACGTACAGGGAGCCCTCCCACAGGCCCTGGTCCTTGAAGGCCTCGCCATAGCGGACAATGCCGCCGTTGAGCTGGTAGACCTCCTTGAACCCGCGGTTCACCATCAGGCTCGAAAGCACCTCGCAGCGGATGCCTCCGGTGCAGTAGGTGACAACCGGTTTGTCCTTGAGGGCATCGTATTTGCCCGAGTCGAGTTCCTTGATGAAGTCATGGGTCGTGGCAACGTCGGGGACCACAGCGTCTTTGAACTTGCCGATCTGGGCCTCGAAGCCGTTGCGGCCGTCGAAGAACACGACCTCGTCGCCCTGCTGTTTTTTGGCTTCGATGAGTTCGTGGAGCTCCTCGGGTTTGAGGTGGGTTCCGCCGCCCACCACTCCGCCGGCGTCGACCTTAAGCTCGCCCGGGGCGCCGAAGGACACGATTTCGTCCCGCACCTTCACACTGAGCCGTGGGAAGTCTGCCGCGCCGCCGTCGGACCACTTCACGTCGATGTCGTGGAAACCCTTGTACTCCCGGGTGGCCTTGACGTACTGCTTTACCGCGTTTAATTCCCCGCCGACCGTGGCGTTGATGCCGTCCTTGGAGAGGATGATGCGGCCGGTTAGGCCGAGTTTTTCGCACAGGGCGCGCTGCCAGAGCCGGACGGCGTCCGGGTCAGTGAGGGGGGTAAAGCCGTAAAAGAGCACAATCCTGTTCAAAGCCACGTATTTAAGGGTACTTGCTGGGAAGGAGGGCCGGCCAACAGTCACAATTGGGTACGCAAGCGCCCTTCCCCGACCCGGCCACTGTTGCTCGTGGCACTGCTGGAATACGCTCATCACATGAGTCTTGACGCCATGGTTGAAGACACCACTCACCTGCTGGAAGTCTGGGTTGCCGGATGGGCAGGCTGTCGCGGATATGAGACACGCAGGGAGGGACGGTTCCCTGCGGCTTTTCGCGCGGACACCACCCACGAATGGGAATACTTCGCCTATGATCCCTCCGATGCAGAGTTCGCTGAGCTGGCGGCGAAGACGGCCGAAGTGCCGGCCAGAGTCCTCACGATTCTCACCAACGACGTTGCCAGGTATTCGGTCCTCGGACCGCGGCACGGCCTCCATGTCACCTCGGCTTCCCAGACCATGATGATTGTGGACATGGAGACCCAGGACTCGGAGGACCCGTGGCTTTCGGACGACGACCTCAAGCTGGAGACATCCCGGACGGACGGCGTCCACCACGCGGTGGTCCGCGCTCGCGATGAGGTCGCCGCGAGCGGACGCGTGTTTGTGGTGGGAAACACCGCCATCTTCGACAACATCGTGACGTCGCCGACCTACCAGCGGCGGGGGCTGGGCAGCTTCATCATGAAGGCCCTGGCCGCCCAGGCGTTCGAACACGACGTGGATTCCGGGTTGCTGCTCGCCTCGCTGGACGGGCAAAAACTGTATTCGCACCTTGGCTGGCGCATGGTCTCCCACGTACTGATGTTGTCGACGTCGGACGAAGGGGCGGACCTGTCCGTCGATTGAGGCGCCGCGCGCGGTGACCCCGCCCGGGAACGGGCGCCCGGCCAACCTGCCGACCTCTTGGCTGCCCCGCGCGACCCCCGTTTGGCCGTTCGCCGCGCTGGGGCCGCGGCCGCCTGTCGGGCGGGCGATTTGAGGCCGGATGAAAGAATGTGTGAGTGAACCCGCATGAGTCCCTGATTCCGTTGCTGGGCCGAGGCCCGGACCCGGAACAGCTGCGCCATGTGCGGACGATCCCGGCCCGCCAGGCCGTCAATGCGCCGTGGCCGGAGTGGTCCCACCCGGATCTTGTAGAAGCGTACGGTTCCCTGGGCATCCACGAGCCCTACCTCCACCAAATTCAGGCCGCCGAACTGGCTCACGCCGGAGAGCACGTGGTCATCGCCACCGGCACGGCGTCCGGGAAGTCCCTGGCGTATCAGCTGCCGGCCTTGGACGCGATCCACCGTTCCGAGCTCAGGGTCCTGTCCGATCCCGGGAAGATCCACGACGACGGCGCCGTGACCCTCTATCTGTCCCCCACGAAGGCACTGGCGGCCGACCAGCTGGCCGCCATCCGGGCCCTGAAGCTCCCCACCGTCCGGGCCGAAACCTACGACGGCGACACCGATCCCGCTTCCCGGCGCTGGATTCGCGACCACGCGAACTTCATCCTCGCCAACCCTGACATGCTGCACTTCGGCATCCTCCCGAACCATGCGTGGTGGGCCAGGTTCTTCCGGCGCCTCCGCTATGTGATCGTGGATGAGGCCCACAGCTACCGCGGGGTCTTCGGCTCCCATGTGGCAAACCTCATGCGCCGACTGCGCCGGATCTGCGCCTACTACAGCCCCGGCGGCTCGCATCCCGGACCTGTGTTCATCGCGGCCTCCGCCACGGCCTCTGATCCCGAGCAGTCCTTCGGCCGGCTGATCGGCGCACCGGTGCGCGCCGTATCCGAAGACAGCTCGCCTCATGGCTCCACCACCGTGGCGTTTTGGGAGCCGGCCCTGACGGAGCTCCGAGGCGAAAACGGTGCCAAGGAGCGCCGGACCGCCGTCGCAGAGACCGCCGACCTGCTGGCCAACCTGGTGTCCTCCCGCACCCGGACCATTGCGTTTATCAAGTCCAGGCGGGGGGCAGAGACGATTTCCTCCATCGCCAAGCGCCTCCTCGACGAGGTGGACCCCAGCCTGCCGCAGCGTGTGGCCGCCTACCGCTCGGGCTACCTGCCGGAGGAGCGGCGTGCTCTGGAAAAGGCGCTGCGCTCGGGCGAACTGCTGGGCGTCTCGAGCACGTCCGCGCTGGAGCTGGGCATCGACATTTCCGGTCTCGACGCCGTGCTGGTCGCAGGCTGGCCGGGCACCCGGGCGTCGTTGTTCCAACAGATCGGCCGGGCGGGCCGCGCCGGCCAGGACGCGATCGCGGCATTCGTGGCCAGCGATGACCCGCTGGACACGTACTTGGTGAACCACCCCGAGGCGATTTTCGACGTCTCGGTGGAGGCCACGGTGTTCGATCCCTCCAACCCGTATGTCCTGGGCCCGCACCTGTGCGCCGCCGCCGCGGAACTTCCCCTCGGGTTCGCCGAACTGGACCTCTTCGGAGCCACGTCGGAGAAGCTGCTGGACCGGCTGGTTCTGCAGGGCTACCTGCGCAAACGGCCGGCCGGATGGTTTTGGACCCATCCGCAGAGTGCCGCGGCCATGGTGAACCTCCGGGCCGACGGGGGAGGTCCGGTGAGCATCGTGGACGCCGAGACCGGCTCCCTGCTCGGCACCATGGATTCGCCCCAGACCCATTACCAGGCCCATACCGGCGCCATCTATGTCCACCAGGGCGACAGCTACGTGGTGGAGGACCTGAACGAGGACGATCACTGTGTGATGGTGCGCCGGGCGAACCCCGACTACTACACCACCGCCCGGGACGTGACCCAGATCGAGGTCCTCGAAACGGAACGCACCACCCAGTGGGGCGATGTGGCCGTGCATTTCGGTGACGTGAAAGTGACAACCCAGGTGGTCTCCTTCCAGCGCAAGGCGCTGATTTCGAACGAGATCCTCGGCGAGGAACCCCTGGAGCTGGGCGCCAGGGACCTGTTTACCAAGGCGGTCTGGTTTGTCGTGGACAACCGCTCGCTGACCGGCGCCGGGCTGATCGAGGCGCAGTTCCCCGGAGCCCTGCACGCGGCCGAGCACGCGGCCATCGGCCTCCTGCCGCTCGTGGCTTCCAGCGACCGTTGGGACATCGGCGGAGTGTCCACGGCCATCCACGCCGACACCGGAGTGCCCACCATCTTTGTCTACGACGGCCACCCCGGCGGGGCCGGCTTCGCCGAACGCGGCTACGACAAGGCCAGGTTGTGGCTGACTGCCACCCGCGACGCGATCAAGGCCTGCGAATGCGAGTCCGGCTGCCCGTCCTGCGTCCAGTCACCGAAGTGCGGCAACAAGAACAACCCGCTCGACAAGGACGCTGCCGTCACACTGATCAACGTGCTGCTCAAAGACGCCAGCGAACTGATGCAGAGCGGCAACTCCGGCGCACCGGCGGCCGCGGCCGTGACAACGGGAGAGAAGCCCGCCCAGCCGCTCCGAGCCTGAACCGCGCCTCAGCATCATTTCGCCGGCGCACGGCCGTGGCACCTCGGAGCGGCCACCGCGGGACGTCGGCGCCAGCCAAGGGACGATTCGCGGAGCCAGCCGCGGGCAGATTCGCGGCTTCCGGCCCTCCGCGTCTGGTCCTCCGCAGGGAACGGGGCGCCGTTCACGGCGGGGTCTGGCTCCCGGGCGCAGGCGGCGGTCCCGCCCGGGCCAGCCCTGTGGCCGCCCCGAGGAACGGTCCGGCGCCGAGCTCGGTGCGGACCTGCACTGTGGCGTCCGCGCCCTCAGAACAGGCAACCATCGCGGCGTCGTTCTTCAACGCGACCTCCCGGGCCACGGCACAGGGCTCGCCGGACGTGATTCCCCGTGCGGCATCCGCGGCAGCCAGCGCCGCGAGGTCGGCAGCCGCCGCAGCCCGCGACGCCGCGACGGCCGATTGGGCCAGAAGCAGCAGCAAGGCCACCGCCGCGATGACCACCAGCCCGAGCCCCAGGGCCAAGACCGTCCCGGAGCCCCGCTCCGAAGGCCTCCAGCGGTGCGGGGCATGGTCAGGATCCGAACTTCGGGGCCGCGGCGCCCGGGCCCAGAGACGTGCCGGCGACATCAGGTGCCCTGCCCCGGGGAGCGGGAGGCACCATTCAAGCGGGGCTGTTGTGCAGCACCCGGGGCCTCAGCACGCGCCCACACACTGGCGCTCAGGAGCCACGGAATGAGAGAACCGACAGCCCCCGGGACGCGGCCGGACACGGTGACCCTGTGCCATTCGCCGTCGAGTGTCACCTCGGCCGCTGCCGTATCGCCGGCGAGCCGGCGGACAATGTCACCCACTTCGCCGGCCCCCGCTCCCCGCGCCAGCGCGCGGGCACCGCCGCGGGCCGCTTCCTCGACGCGCAGTTGCGTCACTCCCGCCGCCGAACCCGCCAGCAGCAGGGCGAGCAGGAACACGACCGATGGCAACGCCACGGCGAACTCCGCAGTCACCGCCCCGCGGCACTCCGCGGTGCGCGGCGGTTCCTTCCGGCTGCCACCGCCCCAGCCGCGCCAGCCTGCCTTCATGGCAGCGTGAGCGCAGTCCGAATGAGGTTCAGGAGGAAACCGCGGACCTCATCGCTGCGCATGATGAACACGAGGACCCCGGCGAACCCTACGGCGGCCAGCGTTGCAATGGCATATTCAGCGGTGGCCATTCCCGCCTGCGCGGATGGCGGCCTCCTGCGCCGGCGCGGCTGAACGGGGACAACCGAGCTGGCGCCGGGATAGATTTCGTACACCTCGGCCACACCGCCCTCCCCTGCGTCCTTCCGATTTGCAGCGGGACCGTCCTGACTTATTGACATCTGCTTTTCCTTCCACGGGACACCGGCAGGATCGCCGGCTGCTTCGACTCTCCCGGCTGGGCTGTTGCGCCGTAAGCCCCGAGGTCCGCCAAGTGGAAAACGTGCCCCTACGGGCGGGCTGTGGAGGAGAGCTGCCGGCATCAGGCCGGGATCAGCCCCAGGAGCACGGGCACGACGCCGAGGCACACAAACGCCGGCAGGGAGCACAGGCCCAGCGGCACAACGAGTTTCACGCCCAGCGCAGCAGCACGCTGCTCGGCCGCCCTGTTGCGTTCGCGGCGAAGCCGGGCGGCCTGGGCATAGAGCAGCGCTGAGGAGGGGGCTCCGGTGAGCGCGGCGAAGCAAAGCGCGTCGCGCAGGGCGAGGAGCTGGGGCGCCCGGGCACCGGAACTGCGCCATGCTGTGTCCCAGTCGGCGCCGATTGCGAGTGCCGATACGACCGGCCGAAGCTGTCGCCCGAGTTCCGGAGTCACAAGGGCGGCGACGAGTTCGAGGGACCGGCCAAGCCCGGCACCCGCATCCAGCATGGCGCCGATCAGTTCCAGCATCATGGCGGTATCCCGCAGGCCTGGGAACCCATGCCCTCCGCGCCGTCCGGTGCCGCCGGGCGCCGGACGTCGGGCGGCCGGGTGTGCCGGGGCCGGAAATTGGCGCCGGAGCCGCCGGCGGGCCCGGTCCGGGCGGGCGAGGACCACTGCGGCTGCACCGGCCAGGCTCGCTGCCACCACGAATCCGGCCAGTTCGGGCCTCACGGCGGCCGCGGAGTCACGATGGGGCTTCCGCCGCGGCCCGGACGAGCCGTGAGGACCACAACCGGCCGACGGCGGTCAGCACCACACCTGCGGCCAGCGCCGCGAGGCCCCAGGGGTTCCCCAGCAGCGTCGCCACCGGATCCACGCCCAGCAGCAGGCCGAGAGCCAGACCGGACAGCGGGAGCCAGGTCAGTAAACGGACAGTCGCGCGCGGACCCGCCAGGGCGGTCTCCCGGGCGGCCTCGGCGTCGTCCTCCGTCTCAAGGTGGGCGGCAAAGCGCGCCAGGACATCGGCCAGCGGGCAACCGCTGGCCTCGGCTGTGTCAAAGCATGCGGCGAGCTCGCCCCACACGTGCACGTCCCGGCCGGCGCGGACGCCCGCCGCCCCCATGGCTAAAACGACGGTGCCGTCGCCGGCAGTGCTGCCGGAGACCTCGCGACGGATGGCCGAGGCCACGGAGGACCCGCGCAGGGCGGCGGCACGCGCGGCCGCAAGGATCCTGAGGGACTCCGGGCCGAGGACCGTTCCGGAGCCTTCGCGGGCTTGGTAGCGGCCGGCACCGTGACCCGCCATCTGGCCCGCGGACCGTTCCCGCGCAGCGTCCCCGCCGTACAGGACCCAGAGTTCGTCCCACAGCCGGGCGGGGATGCGCCCTCCCTTCAGCAGCGCGGCCAACTGTTGGACCACCACCGTCATTGGCACGGTCCCAGCATCTGCTGATCCCCTACCGTGCAAGCCACGGAATCGCCGGACAGCCCAAAGCCGGCGGGATCGCGGCTGCGCATCGGCGGCGGAACTTCCGGTGCCGGCCCCTTGCAATGCCCTGCGGATACGCTGACCGGCCGCGCGCGAGGAGGGAAATGCCAGCCACACGGCCAGCACCAAGGCGAAGATCACCAGGGCGGTCATCGAAGCGTCCTTGCCCTCGCGGGTTCGTGTCCGGATCCCGGCGGGCGCTCTGCCGGCCGCGCTTCCTGTAGCTCGGAGGGGCCCGCTCCGGCCAGCCCGGGATCCAGGCCGAGACGGTGTGCCAGCTGCGGCCAGGCCCGGCCGAAGCGGAGCCGGCCCTGTTGGACGTCCAATGCGCCGGTGACTGTCAGGCCAATGTCGTCGGCCTCCATGATTCCAATGCTCGCGACCTGGCGCCCGGTTTCGGTCCGTTTGACATGTACGACGGCGTCGATCGCACTGGCGACCTGCAGCCGTACGGCGTCCTGGCCCATGCCGGCGAGCGCGCCAAGGGCCGCCAGCCGGGCGGGAACAGCCGAGGCCTCATTCGCGTGGATGGTCCCGCCGCCTCCGGTGTGTCCGGTGTTCATGGCCGAGAGCAGTTCGCGGACTTCCGCGCCGCGGCATTCGCCCACCACCAGCCGGTCCGGCCGCATCCTCAGGGCCTGGCGGACCAGTTCGCCGAGGTCCACGGCACCGCCGCCTTCCAGGTTTCCGTGCCGGGATTCCAGCGCGACGACGTGCGGGTGGACCGGATTCAGTTCCGCGGCGTCCTCAATCAGGACGAGCCTCTCCCCCGGGTGGCAAAGTCCCAGCAGCGTAGCCAGTAGCGTCGTTTTCCCCGAGCCGGTGGCTCCGCTGATGAGGAAGCTCAGCCTGGACGCCACCATGCGTTCGAGTACGGACTGGACCACGCTCCCGGACGTTCCGGTCCCGAACATGCCGTCGCGCCTCAGCTCGGGCATGGTGAAGACCGTGGCCCGGCGGATGCGCACGCTCAGGAGGGTTCCGGCCGTGGAAATGGGCGGCAGCACCGCGTGCACCCGGTAGCCGCCGTCGAGCCGGACGTCGACGCACGGCGAACCGTCATCCAGCCGGCGGCCGCCGGCTGCCACCAGCCTCGCGGCGAGGGCCCGGATCTGCGGTTCCCCGGAAAAGACGACAGGCGCCTTCTCCAGACCGCCGCCGCGGTCCAGCCAGACCGAGTCCGGCCCGTTGACAAAGATGTCCGTCACGGCGGGGTCCCGGGTGAGCGGCTGCAAGGGGCCCAGGCCGTTCAGTTCCGCGCTGATGCTCTCCACCGCAGCCAGGGCGCCGGCCGTGCCGAGCAGCCGTCCGCTGGCCTGCACCGCGGCCGCCACCCGCGACGGAGTCACCGGGGAAGCATCTGCCATGACGGACTCGCGCACGGAATCCAGCAGCGTCTGATCGAGAAATCCCTGCGAACGCCGGCGCCCCGGAGCCCGCCGGGTGGGCTGTTCCGGTTCGGCGGGTTCCACGGCCGCATGGGCACTCATGAGGCATCTCCGCCGTTCAGGTCAAGGACTCCGGTGGCGAACCGGCGGACGGCGCGCTGCCGGCCGGCTTCCAGAAGGCGGCCGAGTTCCGTTGCTCCGGCCAGACCCTTGATGTCTGGCATGATGCCCTGAAGGGCGAGCCCCACGGAGTCGGCAATCAGTGGCGCATCCAAGGCGGCGCCGGGACCGGCCCGGACCACGAGCGCGGTGTCCACAAGTGGAAGCTCCTGCACCAGCCAGGCCGTGGCGACGGCGGCCCGCAGCCGGGCGGGCGCGACGACGATGATCCGGTCGCATTCGCCGGCGAAGGCCCGCAAGGCCTCCCGTTCCCGGCCAATATCCAGCACGACCAACTCGCAGCCGCGGCGGGCGGCGTCGAGCACCGCGGCCACGGTGACCGCGTCCACACCGACGGCACGATCCCGGGTACCCGGCCACGACAGGAAAGCGAATCCGCCGGCGCCCGGCAGCGCATCGTGCAGTTGGGCAGGGTCGATGCTCCCGCTCACCCCGGCCAGATCCGGCCAGCGGAGCCCGGGGGCGTCCTCGGCGGCCAACGACAGTTCCAGGCCGCCGCCACAGGGGTCGCCGTCGATCAGGAGCACGCGGATCCCGGTTCCGGCGGCGGCCTGCGCGATCCAGATGGCGGCCGTCGTGGCCCCGGCACCGCCGCAGCCGCCGGTGAGACCCAGAACGACTCCGCCGGCTTCCGGCGCGCGGGACCGGCTCAGGTATTCCGCCAGCCAGGCGGCCGCCTCCGGCAGCACCGCGACGCGTTCAGCCCCGACGGCGGCGGCCAGATGCCACAGCCCGTCCCCGTCACCTTTGAGGCCGAGCAGCACGGCAGGAGCCCTCCGCCGGGGCGGCAGCTCGCGGATGTCACTGCCCACCAGCACGGCGGCCGCGGCGTCCCAGAACGGTGCAGCCTCGGCAACGTCCTGCACCGTCCGCAGCTGGCCGCCGGCCGCCGCCACGATGCGTTCCACTTCGCCGCGCAGCACATCGATCCCGGTGACGAGCAGGGTTTCCGCGGAATCCCCGGGGATCCAGGGCCCCTGCTCCGGCGGAGGCGGCGAGCCTGGACCACGTTGCTGGTGCCTGTTCATGCTGCCACTGTGCCCGGGCGCCAAGCGCGGCGTAACCGCCGTCGTGGGCTATGTGGACAAGCATCGCGGCCTTCCTGCCGCCGCGGCGAGGAGATGCGCACGGACCACGCCCCGGGGCAGGGCAGAATTGACCCTATGTACCTGCTGCTCGCTGCCCACGCCGACGGCGCGGCGCTGCAGCAACTCACGGCGGACGGCGCTCCTGAACCGTCCAATCCGGGACCCCGGGTTGTCAGCGTCGGCGACCTCGCCGGAGTTGTGCGCGGGCTTGAGGCGCGGCACCCGCGCTGGATCTGGCACCGGACGCAGGACTGGTACCCGGCGCTTCTGGGCGCCGGGGTGGATCTCGAGCGTTGCTACGACCTCACGTTGTGCGGTTCAATCCTGGCCCACTCGGAGTTCACCGCGCACACCGGCTATGCGCAGGCGGCGGAGAAGCTGACGCAGGACGACGAGCTGCACCAGCCACCGCGGGGCCTGCAGCCCCCTGCCCCGCCGCCGGAACAGGGGGCCCTGTTCGATGCCCCGGCCCCCGGCCAGCGTCCCGGCCAGTCCCTTGAGGCTCTCCGCGCCGAGTACGCCGCGCAGCAGGCGGCGCTGAGCCAGGCGGGAACGGAGGCGGGAACGGACTCGGGCACGGCGACCGTCACCGACGCCAGCTGGCGCCAACGGCTGCAGCTGCTGCTCGCGGCGGAATCTGCCGGGGCCATGATCGCCGTCGAAATGCAGCACACCGGTGTCCCGTGGCGGGAGGAACTGCACGAGCAGATTCTCGCGGATCACCTCGGACCCCGCCCGGCTCCGGGACAGCGCCCGGCCAGACTCGAATCACTCACGGTCGATCTGAGGCTGCTGCTGAAGTCGCCGGCGCTGAACCCGGACTCCCCGCAGGAGCTCATGCGCGCCCTGCACCGCAACGGCATCGAAGTGAAGACCACCCGCCAATGGGAGCTGAAGGAATCCAGCCACCCCGCGATCGTGCCGCTGCTGGAATACAAGAAGCTGGCCCGTCTCCACGCGGCCAATGGCTGGGCTTGGCTCGATACCTGGGTGAAGGACGGGCGGTTCCAGCCTGAGTACGTGGTGGGCGGCGTGGTGTCGGGCCGGTGGGCGTCCCGGGGCGGCGGGGCGCTTCAAATCCCGCGCCAGATCCGCGGCGCGGTCCACGCCGATCCAGGCCACAAACTGATCGTTGCCGACGCCTCGCAGCTGGAACCGCGTGTGCTCGTGGCGCTGGCTCAGGATTCCAAGATGGCCGAGGCCGCCCGGGACAAGGACCTCTATGCAGGCATTGCCGCGCAGGGCTTCGGCGGCGACCGGGCAAAAGCCAAGGTGGCCCTCCTCGGAGCCATCTACGGGGCGACGACGGGCGAGTCCGGACGGCTGATGCCCCAGCTGGCCCGCACATACCCCCGCGCCGTGGGCTTCGTCGAGCAGGCCGCCCGCGACGGCGAAGCCGGCAAGACCGTCACTTCACGGCTGGGCAGGAGCAGCCCGCCGCCGTCGGACCGCTGGCTGCAGAGCCAGCACTCCACCACCGCGGAAGAACAGCGCCGGGCGGACTCGATCGCCCGCTCGCGCGGCCGCTTCACCCGGAACTTCGTTGTCCAGGGCTCGGCCGCTGATTGGGCGGCGTGCTGGCTCGCTGAACTCAGGCGCCGGCTACGCACCATGCGATCGGACGGCGCAGCCGTTGGCGAACTGGTGTTCTTCCTCCACGACGAAGTCATGGTGCACTGCCCCGAAAGCGCCGTCGGCGACTGCATCAAGGCGATCGAGGCCTCCGCGACTGCCGCCAAGGAACTGTTGTTCGGCCGGATTCCAGTCGAATTTCCGGTCAGCGTGGCGGTGGTGGACTCGTACGACCACGCCAAATGAGTGACAGAAGTCACCGCCTGTAACGTACCCGTCGGTAGCGTTGTGTGGGCTCCGTCACCCGACTACCCTCGAAAGGCTGGCGAATTCCCGTACGAACCGCCGGCTATTGCAACGACGCAAGGAATTGGGGAGGCAGCGGTTTGGCTGGCATTTTTGAGATCGCGCAGGCTGGCGATAAGGCTTATTTCTTCAGGTTAACGGCGGCGGATGGCACGGTAGTTGCCGTGTCACCGCTCTTTAGCTCCATCAAGAGCGCGGCGGCGGGCATCAACGCCGTGCGCGAGAACGCCGCGACCGGCCTGGTTGTGGATCGGTCAGGTACCAACCGGCGGATGGCCGCCAGCACGTCGGCAGGACGGCTGCGCGTTCCCCTGGCGGGCAGTGCCGTGGCGACCGGCTAGCGGACCCGCCGGTACCCTGTGGGCTTCACGCATCAATCCCGTAGAGCCGCGCGCGGTCCCAAGGAACGGCCCAGCCCAGCTGTTCAAAAAGCTGGTTCAGGATCATCCCGGTAAACCCCCACACCACTACTCCGTTGACGGTGAAGGCGGGGCTCTGGAACGTTTGGCCGGCCCGGCTGACCGTTGCCATCACGCGGTTGTCCGGGTCCAGCAGGTCGCGGACCGGAACACGGAACACCTGCGCGGATTCACCGTAGTCCACCACACGGACCGGTGACTGGGCAGCCCACCAGGCCAGGACCGGGGTGACCAGGAAATTGCCCCGGGGCAGCGCCAGTTCAGGCATTACTCCGAGGACGTCTACGCCTGCAGGGTTCAGTCCGGTCTCCTCTTCCGCCTCGCGAAGGGCGGCGTCGACCACGGACTCCCCCGGGTCGATGCCGCCGCCCGGAAAAGCCACTTGCCCGGGATGGTCCTCCAGGGTTTGGGCCCGCTGGAGCAGCAGCACGTCCAAATCGGCGGGAGCGAGCAGTTTCTCGGACTCGGCTGGATCGTTGCCCAGCGCACCAAAGAGCATGAGCACGGCGGCCCTGCGGACCCGCTCACCGGGTTCGACGGCGAGTTCCCGCCAGCGCGGATCCGGGGCCGGCGCCGTGCCCGCCTCCACCGCGGCTACGAGGTCGACGAGGTCCTGGCGCGCGGTCAAGGCTGCTTCCTCTGCGATTCCATCCGGATTTCCGCGGCGCGGTGCGTCTCGGCCAGCAACCGGGCCAGCAGTGCCTCCTGCCCCGGGGCGAGTTCGTACTTCAGCAGTTTCCTGGCCTTCTCCGGATCGGTTTCCCCCATCCCGTAGCTGGGGCACCAGTTGGCGACGGCGCAGGCGCCGCAGGCCGGCTTGCGGGAGTGGCAGACGCGGCGGCCGTGAAAGACGACGCGGTGCGAGAGCATGGTCCAGTCCTTCGGCTCGAACAGCGCAGCGACGTCGGATTCGATCCGGACCGGGTCATCCGATTCCGTCCAGCCCAGACGCCGCGCCAGGCGGCCGAAGTGGGTGTCCACCGTGATGCCCGGAATGCCGAAAGCATTGCCCAGCACGACGTTCGCGGTTTTCCGCCCGACGCCGGGAAGCGTCACCAGCTCCTCCAGCCGGCCCGGCACCTCGCCGTCGTACTCGTCCACAAGCCGGGTGCACAGCGCCAGGAGATTTCTGGCCTTGGCGCGAAAGAAACCGGTGGGCTTGATGATGGCCTCCAGCTCGGCCGGATCCGCCTCCGCCATCCGCCGCGCGTCCGGGTAGCGGGCGAACAGCAGGGGCGTAATCTGGTTGACCAGCACGTCCGTGGTCTGCGCGGACAGCACGGTAGCTATCACGAGCTCGAACGGGCTGCGGAAGTCCAGCTCCGCGTGGGCATAGGGGTACTGTTCCGCGAGTTCCCGGTTGATCCGGCGCGCGCGGCGCTTGAGCGCCAGGACAGACTCCCCGGACGCCCGCGCCGCACGGGGCTTGGCGCTACCGGGGACCGGGGTGCCGGATACCGTGCTGCCGGATTCCGTGGTCACGGGGGTTGGCTAACCGCGTTCGATGTTGCTGAGGTCCCGCAGGACGCCCAACCGGCCGTCGGTGTGCTGGACGAGGAACTCGTTGCCGCGGTCCTCAATGGCCAGGACCCAGCCGCCGGGTTCAATGACGAAAGCCGGGGCTCCGGTGCGCGGGTCGACGGCGGTGCGGGGCTGTGCGACGGCGAACCAGAACGCCTCGTGCACAGGGTGGACATCGTCCTCGGCGGGCCGGCTGGCGGGATCCACCGTGGCGCCGATGGGCTCCTGCGGGCGGACCTGGTCGTTTGGCCGGACCTGGGGGTTGACGGTGGTGGGGGCACTGCCGCCGGGGGTTGCCGGAACGCCGGCGGCCTGGGTCTGCTCAGCCGCGGTCGGGGTCTGCGCAGCGGCACCAGCGGCTGCAGCGGCACCGGCGGCTGCGGCACCGGCGGCAGCAGCCGGGACGGCGGCGGCCCGGGTCTCTGCCGCACCGGACGCAGCCGGTTCAGCGGACCGTGCCGACTCAGCCGACGGAGACGGCGTCGACGGCGTCGACGAGGCGGACGGCGTCGACGAGGCGGCCGGCGTCGACGAGGCCGATGGCGCTGTGGCAGCCGCGCCGGCTGCGGGTACAACGCCCGAAATCTGAGTCTCCGGTGCACTGGATGCCGCAGCGCCCGGTGACGCAACGGGTGCCGCACCCGCCGACGGCGCCCCTGCTGACGCTGCTCCCGCCGCCGGCGCGGCCGGTGAAGTTGCCGCCGGCGCGGCCGGTGAGGTTGCCGCCTGGCCGCCGGTCACCGGGCCGCTGGCGGCCGGGCGCTTGCCCCAGCCCGCTGCCGCGCCCGATGCTGCGGTGCCGGATGCTGCCGCGCCCGATGCTGCGGCGCCGGTAGCTGCCGCGCCCGATGCTGCGGCGCCCGTACCTGCCGCCTTGGATGCACCTGTTCCCGCGGAGTCCTTGGCCGTTTTGGGCTGTTTCGGCGTCTTCGGCGCACGGGGCTTTTGCACCGGGGCTGAAGCTTCACGGGCCACGATGTGGGCAGGGGATTCCTCCCGGCCCAGGAAGTCGCCGGCAAAGAACGGAATCCAGCGGGCCAGGACGGTGGCCGCGAAGAGGCCCAGGGCGCCAAGGAGCGCTATCAGCATGCTCGGCACGAAGGCCCCGGCGACGGCCAAGAAGAAGAAAGCCAGCGTGAAAGACGCCACGACGGACGCGAACTGGTCGATCGACAGAGACCCGATCCGGATTTTGGTCGACGGGCTGAGGCGGCGGGCCACGAACAACGCGGTGACAATGAGCGGAAGCACGATACCCAGGCCCAGGAAGAACAGGCTGCCCAGATTCCACAGGTTGTATGCGAAGGCAAACATCGGAATCAGCGAGGCAATGAAAAGAAGCAGTGTGGAGCCGAAGACGGTGAGGTCCCGGATGGTGAAGGGGCCGAGGACGGCCTCGTTCTTCTTCGCGGTCTTCTTGTCCACCGTGAAGCGTGGCGCATCCCCGAACCCGCCCGGCCCCGGCTGCGCCGTTCCGCCCTGGCTCTGGGCGGGCGCCCGGAGCTGCCCGTTGTCTTGCTCGTTCATTCCGTATCTCCTTAGCATGGCGGCACCCTGGACAGCGCCGCCTAACGGCAGGCAAAGACAGCACCGCAAGCGGTTCCTGTCGCCTCCATCGGATGTCACAACTTCATCTCAGCCTAGCCAAGTGGATGGCCGATCACTAGCGGACAAGCCGAGGACGGCCACAGCAGAATTCTCCGGCTTTCCGAATCGCGGACGCCTGGCTCCCGGCCGCAGCCCGGCGCCGCCAACGAACCATTCGGCGCTTAACAAACACCACTCACGGCGCTGTTTGTGACGGGGCGCACGTTTGGTCGGACCCACGTATTAGTGTTTATTCCAGACAGCTCCAGCGGCACTGCCGCGGTCTGCCGCCGCCCGGCGTCGCGCATGCGGCCCCGCGCGGAGGCGACGCGCATGGCCGCGGAGCCCGGATCGATGAATGACGAGGTTCACCATGTCCCAGCAGACACCCGGCTCCATGGCCACGCAGACGCCCCACGGCGACGCCTTCGAAAACCTGTC
Organism: Arthrobacter sp. 05L421; assembly: GCF_056397785.1. Classification (NCBI taxonomy): domain Bacteria; kingdom Bacillati; phylum Actinomycetota; class Actinomycetes; order Micrococcales; family Micrococcaceae; genus Arthrobacter; species Arthrobacter sp. 05L421. The sequence continues at coordinate 35,085 of NZ_JBFTOC010000020.1, read as the reverse complement.
CCAGGAGAACCGCCGCTTCGCGCCCTCGGCCGAGTTCGCGGCGAATGCGGTGGTCTCCGCGGGTGAGTACGCCGAGGCCGACGCCGACCGCCCCGCGTTCTGGGCGAAGCGGGCCCGCGAACTGCTCAGCTGGTCCAAGGACTTCACCCAGACGCTGGACTGGTCCAACCCGCCGTTCGCGAAGTGGTTTGTCGGCGGGGAGGTCAACGCCGCCTACAACGCCCTGGACCGCCACGTCTTGGCCGGTAATGGGGACCGGGTGGCGATCTACTTCGAGGGCGAGCCCGGCGACACCCGCACGTACACCTACGCACAGCTCACCGAGGAAGTGAAGAAGGCCGCGAACGCCTTCGAGTCCCTGGGCGTGGCGAAGGGCGACCGCGTCGCGGTCTACCTGCCCATGATTCCCGAGGCCGTCATCACCATGCTGGCATGCGCCAGGATCGGCGCTATCCATTCCGTGGTCTTCGGCGGCTTCTCCGCCGATGCCCTGCGTTCCCGGATTGACGACGCCGAGGCCAAGCTCGTGGTCACGGCCGACGGCACCTACCGCCGCGGCAAGCCCAGCGCCCTGAAGGCCGCCGTCGACGACGCCCTGGCCCGCGAGGGAGACGGGGACGGCCACACCGTGCAGAACGTGGTGGTGGTCAAGCGCAACGGGGCGGACGTGGACTGGCACGAGGGCCGCGACCACTGGTGGGCGGACACCGTCGACGCCGCGTCCGCCGAGCACACCGCCGTCGGGCACGACGCCGAGCACCCGCTCTTCATCCTCTACACCTCCGGCACCACCGGAAAGCCCAAGGGCATCCTGCACACCACCGGCGGCTACCTCACCCAGACCGCCTACACGCACCGGGCCGTCTTCGATCTCCACCCGGAGACCGACGTCTACTGGTGCACGGCCGACATCGGCTGGGTCACCGGGCACTCCTACGTCGCCTACGCCCCGCTCATCAACGGCGCCACCCAGGTCATCTACGAAGGCACTCCGGACTCCCCGCACCAGGGCCGCTGGTGGGAGATCGTGGAGAAGTACAAGGTCTCCATCCTCTACACCGCCCCCACCGCCATCCGCACGTTCATGAAGTGGGGCAAGGACATCCCGGCCAAGTCCGACCTCTCCTCGATCCGCGTCCTCGGTTCGGTCGGCGAACCCATCAACCCGGAAGCCTGGATGTGGTACCGCGAGGTCATCGGCTCCAATGCCGGCAAGAACGGCGAACGCAAGGAGAACCCCGCACCGATCGTGGACACCTGGTGGCAGACCGAGACCGGGGCGCAAATGATCGCCCCGCTGCCGGGTGTCACGGCGACCAAGCCCGGTTCGGCCCAGGTCCCGCTGCCCGGCATCGCCGTGGACGTCGTGGACGAGGCCGGCGAATCGGTGCCCAACGGGCACGGCGGCTTCCTAGTGATCCGTGAACCGTGGCCGGCCATGCTGCGCGGGATCTGGGGCGACCCCGAACGGTTCAAGGAAACCTACTGGTCCCGCTTCGAGACCATGTACTTCGCCGGCGACGGCGCCAAGAAAGACGAGGACGGCGACCTCTGGCTGCTGGGCCGTGTCGATGACGTCATGAACATTTCCGGCCACCGGCTCTCCACCGCCGAAATCGAGTCCGCGCTGGTGTCCCACCCCGCGGTGGCGGAAGCCGCCGTCGTCGGAGCCGCAGACGAGACCACCGGCCAGGCGGTCGTCGCCTTCGTGATCCTCCGCGGCGACGCCGTGGACTCCGGCGAGGACACCGTCCAGGAACTCCGCAACCACGTGGGCAAGGAAATCGGTCCGATCGCCAAGCCCAAAATTATCCTCGTGGTCCCCGAGCTGCCCAAGACCCGGTCCGGCAAGATCATGCGCCGCCTGCTCAAAGACGTCGCGGAAGGCCGCGAGGTGGGCGACGCGACCACCCTGGCGGACAACACGGTCATGGCCCAGATCGCGCAATCGCTGAAGAAATAGCCGGCGCCCCTTCGACACGCGTTTGCCGACGGCGTTCGGCCGGCGGCGCCGCCCACCCTGGTGGGCTGCGCCGCCGTCGTCGGTCCAGCAGGTCGACGCCGCAGTACGCTGCGTTCCGCCTAGCGGACAGTGCCCCGATAACGAGGTGCGCAGATAAAGAAGTGGCCGGTAACGTACAGCGCGTGGATGCCGCAGCGCGATAGATTTGCAGACATGACTGAAGCCACACCCGCCAGCGGCGCAGGCCGCGGCACCATTCTGGTACTCAACGGACCCAACTTGAACCTGCTCGGCACCCGCGAGCCGGAGAAATACGGGACGGCGACCCTGGCCGACGTCGAACAGCTCGCCAAGGACGCCGGCGCAGCACACGGCATGGACGTCGAGTGCTTCCAGTCCAACCACGAGGGTGCACTGGTGGACGCCATCCACGCCGCACGCGGGAAGGCGGTGGGAATCGTGATCAACGCCGGCGCCTACACGCACACGTCCGTGGCCATCCGGGACGCCATTTCCGCTGTTGCCCTGCCGACGGTCGAGGTGCACATCACCAATGTTCACGCCCGCGAGGCCTTCCGGCACCATTCCTACCTTTCGGACATCAGCAAGGCCGTGATCGCCGGCGCCGGGATCCTGGGCTACCGCTTCGCAATCGAATACCTCGCCGGACTGCACGCGGACAAGGGCTGAGCATGTCCCCCACGGGGCCCGCATCCCCGTCCGGGGACTCGGGCGGGGACTCTGCCACGGAGTCAGCCACTGAATCTGCGACAGCGCAGTGGTACCGGCACTTCGGCGCGGTCGATGCCCCGGGTTCCTCCCCGTGCTATGCCGCGTGGGCACTGGGGATCGCCGGTGACGCCGAGCTGATCCGGCGGATCGATCAGTGGCCGCACAACAAGCGGCAGCCGCTGCTGATCCTCGCGGCGGCCCGGTTCCTCGGCGCACAGGTCAGCCCCTACGGAGACTTCCGGGCCTTCCTGGCCGATCACTGGGCCGAAGTCGCGGAAATCGTTCTCTCGCGGTCCACCCAGACGAACGAGGCCGGACGCTGCGCCACACTGTTGCCGTCACTCGCCCAAATTTCGGCCGTTGAGGGCCGTCCGTTGGCCCTCATCGAGGCGGGCGCCTCTGCCGGGCTGGCTTTGTTCCCTGACCGCTACGGCTACGAGTTTGTCCGTGCACGGGCCGACGGCGGCGCGGCGGGCAACGCTGCCGACGATGGCGCGGCGGAATCGGGCGCCGTCGGGGGGACGCGGACCCGGCGGAGGTCGCTGAACCAGAGACGACACGGCTGATTCCGGCCGGCGCCACGTCCGGCTATTTCTTGATGCACTGTCCAGACGAGACAGCACTGCCCAGACCCGGCGCCTGGGCAGCCACCGGGCTGAGGTCAGCCATGGTGATCGCAAATCCGAGTGAGGACTCCGATGTGGCCTTAGCAAAAACCACCCCCGCCACCTGCCCGTCCATGGTCAGGAGCGGGCCGCCGGAGTTGCCCGGCTGCACGTCACCGGCCAGCCGGTACACGTCCTCGGGTGACGCATTTTTGCCGTAGATGTCTGGGACCAGCACGGTGGCGATGTCCTGCACTGTGGCCGGCTTGGACTGGAAGGGCCCGCCGTGCGGATAACCGGCGAAGGCCGCGGCGCTGCCGGACGGCAGGTCAGCGGCCAGCGCTAGGGGTTCCGAGCGCAGGCCGTCCACCGCCACAACGGCGAGGTCGTGCTGGGAGTCAAAGTAGACGACGCGCCCGGGCAGTGCGCGGCCGCCGGGCGTTTCCACCACCGGCTCGTCGACTCCGGCGACCACGTGGGCGTTGGTCACCACCCGCCCGGGGGCGACCACAAAACCGGTTCCGGTCTGGTTCTGGCCACACTGGTAGGCAGTTCCGGCGATCTTAAGTACAGACGCAGCGGCCTTGTTCAGCGCCGGCGTATCCGTGCTGGTGTTCGGGATGGCAACGGGCCGGCTCTGGCCGAAGCCGTCCAGCAGGGTGGGGATGCCGTCGCCCATCACGGCAGAGCGCAGCTGCGCCATCGATGCCTTGACCGGCGTGGGCGTCGCGCCGTCGATGAACCTGATGACCTTGGACTCCGCGAGCTGCTCCGACACGAACGGCACGCCCAGAGCCCCGATGCTGAACGCCAGCATCGACATCACGAGGGCGGACACCACCACGTTCACGCCCCCGCCCACAAGACGGTCCACCGCGCGCAGGGGGCTGAACGGGACCACGCTGCGGATTTGCCGCCCGATCATGGTGCCGAGGCCGTTCCCCACGATCATGAGCAGGACGGCCGTGGCAACGATTGCTGTCAGGCGCCAGCCGCTGTCCTCTACCAAGCCGCTGACGATGGGAACGGAGACGAAGGCGGCGACGGCACCGGCAGCGAATCCCGCGATGCCGCCGAGCGTCACAAGGAAGCCGTTGCGAAGACCGTGGATAAGGTAGGACAAGAGCGCCACAACCAACGCCACGTCCAAAATGGTCAGGCCAAACACCGGGGCTCCTTACAGACAGTTCAGCGACGATTGTACCGGTGTAAGCTGAACGTTTGCCGACCGGCCGTTAGCCTGCGCAGGGATCTGCGCGGACTTCCCGAGCCGTGCGCATTCGGCCCCTTCGGGCGTTTCAGTGCCAACTACGTCACAGAAGCTCCAAAATTCTGAAAGAATGGCTGAAGCGCCCCAGCCGACACAGCTAGTCAGGAGATTTCATGGATATCGAGGTATTGCGCCGCGCCCCCCTTTTCGCCACGCTCGACGACGAGGCGTTCCGTCTGCTGACGGACGAACTTACCGAGGTGGACCTTTCACGCGGTGCCTCGGTATTCCGGGAAGGCGATCAGGGTGACCAGCTTTACTTCATCGTCTCCGGCAAGGTGAAGCTCGGCCGCACGTCGCCGGACGGCCGCGAGTCACTGCTGGCCATCCTCGGCCCGGGCGAACTTTTCGGCGAAATGGCACTGTTTGACCCCAGCCCGCGAACGGCCACGGCAACTGCCGTTTCCGAGACGCGCCTCGCCGGCCTGAAGAACGAGAGCCTCAATGCGCTGCTGCGCACCCGCCCGGAGGTCTCGGCGCAGCTGCTGCAGGCCTTGGCACGCCGCCTGCGGCGCACCAACGACTCCCTCTCCGACCTCGTCTTCTCCGACGTGCCGGGCCGAGTGGCGAAGGCGCTGCTGGATCTGGCCGACCGCTTCGGCCGTCCGGCGACCGACGGCGTCCTGGTCGCCCACGAACTGACGCAGGAAGAGCTCGCCCAGCTGGTCGGCGCCTCCCGCGAAACGGTCAACAAGGCCCTGGCTGAATTCGTGCAGCGCGGCTGGCTGCGCCTGGAAGCCCGCGCCGTCGTCATTCTCGACATGCAGCGCCTGCGCCAGCGTTCCCGCTAGGGATCCGAGCAGCAACCACGAAGGCCGGCCCCGGGAACGGGACCGGCCTTCTGTCGTTTTTGCTCGCCAACTCCTCCTACTGACCCGCTAGGCATTCCCAGCGGCCGCAGCGAGGACTGGACATAATGCCACTATGTCCACCCGCCCGGGCCAACGGAGGACAAGTCCCGGGCCGGCATACTTCAATGAGGGGCATGTCCAGCCCTGGAGACCATGGACGGTCATGCCCCGGGCCGGCACACGGCAACGCGGGACATGTCCAGCGGCGCAGGGACCTAGCGTTCCCGCTGGGGTTCGCCGGCAACCGTCGTGGCGGCTTCAACTTCGAGCATGAGCCGGCCGGCTTCCTCGACTAGCTTGGGCTGGTAGACGTGGGCCTTGCGCTTGTAGCTGAGATAGGCGATGCAGCCGTTGGCCTTGGCCATCTTCTCGAGCATGATCTCCGAGCCGGGCACCAGGAGTTCGCCCAGGGTTCGGCCAACAGTGTTCTCCTGGCCCACCTCATCGCCAAGAACGGTGGTGTCCCGCTGGTCCACGACTTTCCGGCAGCACACCCAGCGGCCCCACATACCCTTGCTGGCCAGCAGCGAGGGCTGCTGGTTCACGGGCACGGTGGCGGCGAAGTAGCGGGTATTGAACCGGCGGTGCGCAAAATCGGGGCTGAGCCAGTTCACCAGGGGCTTGAGCAGGTCGGTGCGCAGCGAGAGTCCGCGCTTGGCGAGCAGGTCGGTGAAGGATTTTTCCTGCTCTGCCACGGCCTCGCGGGCGCGCATCCAGTCGGCGCTGGAGGTCAGCTCCACCGTGGTGGACAGATCGGGGCCGGCCAGCAGGATGCCGGTCTCCTCAAACAGCTCACGGATGGCGCCGACGACGTGGCGGCGCGCCAGCCCGACGTCGGGCGTTCCCATCTGCTCGGCCCAGTGCTGCGGCGAGGGGCCAAGCCAGCCGACGGCGTCGTCGTCGGTTGTATCCAGCGATCCGCCGGGGAAGGCGAGGATACCGAGCGGGGAGGACCCCGTCCGGTAACCGAGCCAGGTTTCCAGGCCTGTGGGCGAGTCCCGCAGGAGGATCACCGAGGAGGCCAGGCGGGGGGCACGGGGCATCCGCTCACCGTGTTCAATCCAGCTCCGGGCTGCTCCCTCGAGATCGGGGGGCAGAACAAACAGGCGACGCGCTAACTGAGGCAACGAAGTGACCGGCCTTCTAGGCGAATTCGGCGATCAGTTCGACTTCGACAGGCGAGTCGAGCGGCAGGACGGATACCCCGACGGCGGAACGTGCGTGCTGGCCGGCGTCGCCGAGGACCTGGCCCAGCAACTCCGAGGCGCCGTTGATGACGCCGGGCTGGCCGGTAAAGGAAGGGTCGGAGGAAACAAACCCGACAACCTTGACGATCCGCGTGATGCGGTCGAGGTCGCCGATCACGCTCTTGACGGCGGCCAGGGCGTTTACGGCGCAGACGGCAGCGTAGGCCTTCGCGTCTTCCGGGGACACGGTGGACTCATCGGCGGCGCCTGCTGCGCCGGCGGACACCTTGCCGGTGGCCTCGAGCTTGCCGTTGATGAACGGCAGCTGCCCGGACGTGTAGACGTGGTTGCCGGAAATGACGGCCGGAACATACGCCGCGACCGGGGCCGCGACGTCAGGGAGCGTCAGGCCCAGCTCCGCCAGGCGCTGTTCGACGGCGGACGACGCGCCGGTGGCCGTCCCGGCAGGGGTGTTTTCGGAGACATTTTCCGCGCCCGCGGACGTGGCCGGCATGGCTTCTGAGGGGGTGCTCATGGCTACTGCTTCTCCCGCTTCAGGTAGGCAACCAGGCCGTTTCCGTCAGGGCCGGGAACAACCTGGACGAGCTCCCAGCCGTCCTCGCCCCACTGGTCCAGGATCTGCTTTGTGGCATGGATAATGAGCGGAATCGTGGCGTACTCCCATTTGGTCATGACATAAAGCCTAGTCGTTGCCGGTAAAGTGGAAAACATGGCGACTGGCAAGAACCCTTTATTTGACACGGCCACCACCCTCGGAAAGATCTTTCTTTTCCTGGGCGTGAGCGCTATTTGTGGCGTCCTGGTGGCGGGCCTCCTGGTCCCCGCGGCGGCCGTTTCAGGCAGCGCGGCGAGCGGTTCGATCCAGTTCTTCGACACCCTCCCGGCTGAGCTGAAGGTCGATCCGCCGAGCCAGTCGACCACGATCCTGGCCTCCGACGGCAGCGTGATCGCCAACCTCTACGCGGAAAACCGCACCCGGGTGTCGCTTGACCAGATGTCCCCGCACATCAAGGACGCGATCATCGCCATCGAGGACAGCCGCTTCTACGAGCACGGCGGCGTGGACACCACCGGCATCCTGCGTGCCCTCGTGAGCACGGCGCGCGGCAACAAGCAGGGCGCGTCCACCATTACTCAGCAGTACGTGAACAACGTCATCAACTCCTCGCTGGAGGCCGAAGGCAAGGGCGACGAGGTCCTCCTCAACGGCGTCAACAAGGGCGTCGGGGACAAGCTCCGTGAAATGAAACTGGCCATCGCGCTGGAGAAGAAGTTCACCAAGGAGCAGATCCTCGAGGGCTACTTGAACATCGTGTTCTTCAACCGGGACGCCTACGGCATCGAAGCCGCATCCAAGTTCTTCTTCAGCACCACGGCCAAGAACCTGACCATTCCGCAGGCTGCACTGCTGGCCGGCGTCGTGAACAGCCCTTCTTACTACGACCCGATCACTAATCCGGAGAACGCCAAGGTCCGCCGCGACCTCGTGCTCCATGCCATGCTGGCCCAGGGCAAGATCAAGCAGGCCGAGTACGACGCAGCGGTCGCGACGCCGGTGACGACTAAGGTCACCCAGCCCCGGCAGGGCTGTGCCTATTCGAAGACGGCGCCGTACTTCTGCGACTACGTGCTCCACCTGCTCCTGAACAACCCGGCTTACGGGGCCGACGCCGCCGAGCGTGAACGGAAGATCTTCCGCGGCGGACTGACCATCAAGACCACGCTGGATCCGAAGGCCCAGGCCGTCGCCCAGGGCCAGGTTGACGGGTCAGCCGGGGCGAATCCGGACAAGTGGGGCGCCTCGCTGGTGTCCGTACAGCCGGCCTCCGGCAAGATCGTCTCCATGGCCCAAAACACCGTGTGGTTCCCGGCGCCCGGCAAGTTCGACCAGACACAGAACTTCAACGTTGACGTCCAGGACGCCAAGGGCAATGACCTCAACGGTCTCGGCGGCTTCCAGCCCGGCTCCACGATGAAGCCCTTCACGTTCGCGGAGTGGCTCAATGAGGGCAAGTCGATGAGCACGCGGCTCAACGGCGCCGTGCGCCGATACTCCCCCGGCTTCCCGTGGAAGAACACATGTCCGACGCCGACGACCGACTTCTACGACAGCACCGCCGGCACCACCGACCTGCAGAACGCCGACGAGGACCACTACAAGTACATGTCGGTCCTTGACGGCCTGGCGAACTCCATTAACACCATCACTTTCGCCTCCGCCGCACAGGTGGACCTCTGCGGCATCCAGCATGTCGTCGACTCCGTCGGCATTCACGGCGGCCTGCCGGACAAGGACAGCCCCAACCCCCAAGTGAATATGACCCGACTGTCCAACCTCATCGGCGCCACCCAGACGGCCCCGCTGACCATGGCCAGCGCCTTCGCCACCTTCGCCAACGACGGCAAGTACTGCGAACCGATCGCCATCGATTCGGTGACGGACGCAACCGGCGCCCAGCTGCCGGCCCAGACCGTCAACTGCCGGGACGCAATCAAGCCCGAGGTAGCCCACGGCGTCGCGTACGCCATGCAGGAAGTACTCAACCGCGGCTCGGGCTCGCTGATCCGGCCCCGGATTTCGACCCGGACCTCCTTCCCCATCGCGGCCAAGACCGGAACCAACGACAACAACAGCTCCACTTGGGTGGCCGGTTACACCAAGGGCCTGGCGACCGCCACGTGGTTTGGCGATCCTCTGGGTGACCAGCAGCGCGCCGGACAGAATGTCACGATCAACGGCAACTTCTACAAGGGCATCGATGGCTACATGATCGCCGGTCCGCAGTTCTCGAACTACATGGCCCAGGTTGCGCCGGCCTACGGCACCGATCCGTTCCAGGATCCGCCCTCGGACATGCTGTACGCCCCGGCGCCGCTAGCCCCGCCTCAGGCCACCATCCCGTCGGAGCGGAGCACGGCACCGGCCACTGAGCCGTCCTCGCAACCGTCCGCCGACCCGAAGCCGGCACCCACGAAGTCGTCCGGCAAGAAGTAGCCGATGACCCTGGGGAACCATCTGGCAAGCCGCGTTCGAAGCGTCGGACGCGGCTTCGCCGTGACCGCCGCGATCGGGGCGGCGGCTGGGGCTGCCGGCGCCGGCTATGGGCTGTGGGAGAAGAACCAGTTCGTGCTCAGGGAGGAGACCCTTCCCATCTTGCCGGCCGGGTTCGGCACGTTCCGGGTCCTGCACCTCTCCGACATCCACTTCGTGCCGGGCCAGCACCGGAAGGCCCGGTGGCTGTCGTCCCTGGCGGAGTTGAGACCGGACCTCGTGGTGAATACGGGCGATAACCTCAGCCACGCCAAGGGCGTTGACCCCCTCGTGGCGGCCCTGCGTCCCCTGCTGGAGTTCCCGGGCGTGTTCGTCCCCGGCTCGAACGACTACTTCGGCCCGAGCTTCAAGAACCCCGCCTCGTATTTGCGCGGCCCCTCGGCACAGCGCCCAGAGCCGGAGAAACTCGACTGGCCCCGGCTGAGGTCCGAGTTCGGCATGTCAGGCTGGGTGGAACTGACCAACCGCTGCCAGTCCCTGGTGCTGAAGGGCATGCGCTTTGATTTCTCCGGCGTCGATGATCCCCACCTGCGCCTCGAACGGTATGCGGGCTGGCCGCGCGGCACCAAGGGCCGGGACGCCGACCCGCACGTGCGCATCGCCGTGGCCCACGCTCCCTACCAGCGCGTCCTCGACCACTTCACCGAAGCCGGCGCCGACCTCCTCCTGGCCGGGCACACCCACGGCGGACAGATCTGCGTCCCGGGATACGGGGCACTTGTCACCAACTGCGACCTTCCCACCTGGCGGGCCAGGGGCCTACACACATGGGAAAGCAACGGCAGCACGACGCCGGTCAACGTCTCGGGAGGCATCGGCACCTCCCGCTTCGCCCCCGTCCGCATCGCATGCCGGCCCGAAGCCGTCCTGCTCACGCTGACCTCCCGCGCCTAGCCAGCCCGCATCTCAGCTGGGCCGCCCTCCGGTCCGACGGGTGGACATGCCCTCCCCTCGCCCCGGGCGTTGGGCATAAACCCACAATGCCCACCCGCCGCGGCCAAGGCTGGACATGTCCTCTCAGGGCTGGCCGCCAAGACTGGACATGTCCCACGGGCACGCGTCCCGCCGCCCGGACCCATTGCGGATCGTAATGACTGGGCGAGATGCTGGAAGCGCTGGGCAACGTGTGAATCCGGTCACGTGATGGCCTAGGGTAGTTGCTACAGGAAACTACATTCAACGGTGCTATCTATGCACGGGCGTCTTAAGAAGCAGGCATGGCCAAGCAGAGTTCATTTTTCACCTCCATCAGCCGTCTCTACCCGCATGTCAGGCCAATCCTGCCGCGGCTGGTCATGGGCCTGCTCTGCGCACTGCTGGCGAGTGTCATGGCGCTGGCCATCCCCCAGGTGCTGCGCGTGCTGGTCAACGAGTCACTGGAGCCTGGCGGCAGCGCGGAAGCCGTCTGGGGCGCCTCGACCCTGATCCTGGTCCTCGGCATCGCCGAGGCAGGCCTCGTGGCCCTGCGGCGGCAGTTCGTCATCAATCCGGCCACCACGGTCGAGACCCGGATGCGGGTCTCCCTCTACGGGCACCTTCAGGACCTCACGGTCTCTTTCCACGACCGCTGGGGCTCCGGGCAGCTGCTCTCCCGGGCCATGACGGACCTGAACTTCCTGCGCCGCTGGATGGCCTTCGGCGCCATCATGCTGGTGGTCACCACGCTCACCGTGGTAATCGGCGTCGCGGTGATGTTCTCCATGAGCTGGCAGCTGGCCCTGATCTTCCTGGCCGCCGCCGTGCCGATCATGATCTACGGATTCCGGTTCCGCACCCGGTTCAGCAAGGTGGCCCGCCGCAGCCAGGACCAGGCCGGGGACCTCGCCACGACGGTCGAGGAATCCGTCCACGGCATCCGCGTCCTGAAGGCCTTCGGCCGCAGCCGCGAGGCGCTGGAGAACTTCAACGAACAGGCCGAGGAACTCCGGCAAACAGAGATCGCCAAGGCCAAGCACCTGGCCACCTTCAGCCTGGTGGTGACGCTCCTGCCCGAACTCGCGCTCGGCGCCGGCCTCGTCGTCGGCATCCTGCTGGCCTCCACGGATCAGCTCTCCATCGGCTCCCTCGTGGCCTTCTTCGCCACCGCCGCCGTGGTTGCCGCGCCGGTCGAGTTCTGCGGCATGCTGCTGGCGATGGCCCTCACAGCGAAGTCCGCGGTGGACAGGCACTTCGAGGTCATGGACGCGCAGAACACGATCACCAGCCCGGACCAGCCCCGCCGGCCGGCCGGGCTCAGCGGCGCCCTCAGCTTCCGCAATGCCTCGTTCGCGTACGAGGACGCCCCGGACAAACCAATCCTCAAGAACATCACGCTGGACATCCGGCCCGGCGAAACGATGGCTCTGGTGGGCATCACGGGCGGCGGCAAGAGCGCGCTGCTGCAGCTGGTCCCCCGCCTTTACGACGTCACCGGCGGTTCCATCACCATCGACGGCGTGGACCTTCGTGAGTTCGGGGTGGAGGAGCTGCGCACCGTGGTCGCCGTGGCATTCGAAGACACCACGCTGTTCTCCAGCTCCGTCCGGGACAATGTCCTGCTCGGCGCGCCCGACGCCGGGTCGGCGGAGGGCCGCGACGCGGCCCTGGAGGAAGCCCTCGACGTCGCCCAGGCCCACTTCGCCTATTCCCTGCCGCACGGGGTGGACACCCTGATCGGCGAGGAGGGCCTCAGCCTCTCCGGCGGCCAGCGCCAGCGCATCGCCCTGGCCCGCGCCATTGCCGCGAAACCGGCCGTGCTGGTCCTGGACGACCCGCTCTCGGCGCTGGACGTGAACACCGAAGTACTCGTCGAGGCCAGGCTGCGCCAGGTCCTCGCGGACACCACCACGCTGATCGTGGCCCACCGTCCCTCCACGGTGGCCCTGGCCGACCGGGTGGCCCTGCTCGAGGACGGCCGGATCGCCGCCGTCGGAACACACGCGGAACTGCTCGCCCAGAACAGCCACTACCGCTACGTGATCGCCAGCCTGGACGCGGAACCGCGGGACCTGGATTCAGAATTGTCCGCCCTCGAGGACCAGTCCGAGGAGATTTCCCGATGAGCAGCGCAACGTTCGGCACCGCCAACGAGGACAACGCCCACCTCAGCAGGAACGAGAGCAAGGCCGTGCGGCGGCGCTCCCTGACCCTTCTGGGCTCCCTGATCCGGCCCGTCCGGGCCCGCTTCTGGCTCACGATCGGCGCCGTCGTCCTCTCCCAGGCCGCCCGCGTGGCCGGACCGGCGCTGATCGCCTTCGGGATCGACCACGCCTTGCCGGCCGTGCGCGCAGGCGACAGCCTTCCCCTCGTGTTCGCCGGGGCCGCCTACCTTGCCGCGGCCGTCGTGGCGGCCGGGCTGACGGCCCTGTACGTGACCTCTACGGCGCGGCTCAGCCAGGCGATGCTGCTGGACCTCCGCGTCCGGGTCTTCCGCCACACGCAGCGGCTGAGCCTGGAATTCCACGAGAAATACACTTCCGGCCGCATCATCGCACGGCAGACCTCGGACCTGGAGGCCCTGCGCGAACTCCTGGATTCCGGCGTGAGCTCGCTGGCCTCGGGCATGCTGTTCATGGCGTTTACGGCCGTGACGGTGTTCGCCCTGGACTGGCGCACCGGGGTGCTGGTGCTGGCCGCGGGGGTGCCGATGTATTTCCTGGCCCGCTGGTACCAGAAGCACTCACAGATCGCCTTCCGCGAATCCCGGGTGGTCTCGGCCCGGCTGATCGTTCACTTCGTGGAGACCATGACCGGCATCCGAGCCGTGAAGGCATTCCGGAAGGAACGCGAGAATGCCGCACGTTACGCCGACCTGTCGGAGGACTACCGCCGCGCGACCGTCCGCTCCATCAACCTCAACGGCATCTTCCAGCCCGGGCTGGTCCTGATCGGGAACGTGTGCGTGGCCCTCGTGCTGCTCACGGGCGGTTTCCGGGTCCTCAGCGGCGACCTCGAGGTCGGCGTGCTCCTGGCCCTGATCCTGTCCACCAAGCGCTTCTTCCAGCCGGTGGACCAGATGGCGATGTTCTACAACTCCTTCCAAAGTGCCCAGGCCGCGCTGGAGAAAGTCTCGGGACTGCTCGAGGAAGTTCCCACCGTGCGGCCGCCGAAGACACCCGTGGCCCTGGCCCACGCGCGGGGCAGCATCGACTTCAACGGCGTCGAATTCCGCTACGGCGACGGCCCGGTGGTCATCCCGCGGCTGGACCTGCACATCCCCGCCGGCCAGACGGTCGCGCTGGTCGGGCAGACCGGCGCCGGCAAGTCCACCCTCGCGAAGCTGATCGCCCGCTTCTACGACGTCTCCGACGGTTCCCTGACGCTCGACGGCGTGGACTTGCGCCAGCTCACCACCGAGGACCTGCGCCGGAACGTTGTCATGGTCACCCAGGAGGCCTTCCTGTTCAGCGGTTCCGTGGCGGACAACATCGCCCTGGGCCGGCCCGAGGCCACGCGCGAGGAGATCGAGGACGCGGCCCGGGCAGTGGGGGCGCACGCCTTCATCACGGAGCTTCCTGACGGCTACGACACCGACGTCAACAAGCGCGGCGGCCGCGTCTCCGCCGGGCAGCGCCAGCTGATCAGCTTCGCCCGGGCCTTCCTGGCCCGCCCCGCTGTCCTGATTCTGGACGAGGCCACGTCCTCGCTGGACATCCCGTCGGAGCGCATGGTCCAGCAGGGCCTCGCGGGGCTGCTGCGCGGCCCGCGGGACACTGCTACCCGGGACACTGCTACCCGGGAAGCGGTCACGCGGGAGGCCCCCGCAGACGCGGCCTCCGGCGCCGGGCGGACAGCGCTGATCATCGCCCACCGACTTTCCACCGTGGAGACGGCGGACCGGGTGCTGGTGGTGCACGACGGACGCGTCGTCGAGGACGGCACCCCAGCGCAGCTGATCGGCCACGGCGGCGCGTTCGCCCGGCTCCACGGCGCCTGGAAAGACTCGCTCGTCTGAACAGCCACTGCCGAGCCCGGCCGCCGGCAGGCCCGATTTCACATCCGGGGCCTTGATCGGATACTCTTGTGAAGTTGCTTTTGAAGCAGCGGATCGGGATGTGGCGCAGCTTGGTAGCGCGCGTCGTTCGGGACGACGAGGTCGCAGGTTCAAATCCTGTCATCCCGACCACAGATAAAAGAGGGCCCTCCACGCGGAGGGTCCTCTTTTGCGTTCCCTGCACTATTCAGTGTTCTGCAGCGGTTCTGCAGCGAGTGTCTTCCAGCGCCGGAGATCCTCCGGCCGCCGGGGACGCTGCCCGGACACGGCAACAGTGCGGCCCCGGGAGAAATCTCCCGGGGCCGCACTGTTAAATCGGGATTGCTTTATCGGGACTGCTAAATCGGGATTGCTATATCGGGGCTGTTACATCGGGTCGGGCCAGTTGCCGACGTTCAGCGAGTGCGTCATCGGGTCGGGCCAGTTGCCCACCGCCTGGGCGGCTCGCATGGGGTCGGGCCAGTTGCCGACGGCGGCAACGTCTGAGACATCGGTCAGTGAAGCAGCGGACAGCACGGCCGGGGCCGCGGCGGAGAATGCCAGTGCGCCCGCCAGCACGGCGCCGGCTGCAATCTTCTTCAACATAGAGTTCCTCAATATGGGTTGGGGTCCTTAACCAAGTCAGCACTACCCTTGTTGACACACATTGTAAAATGGTTTCCACAGAGACTGTCAAGCATTTAGTACAAAGAATGTCCGGAATTAGGAGGTATCCGTGGGGAACGGATTTGGGGAGAAGCTCCGCGCGGAACGGCTCGAACGGGGCCTGACGCAGGCGGAGCTGGGCCGTGACCTGTACTCCCCCAGCTACATCTCTCTGCTGGAAACCGGACGGCGCGAGCCGACGGCCGATGTCATCGAGGAGCTTGCCCGCCGGCTCGAATTGGCCCCCAAAGCGCTCGAGGCATGGAGCCAGCCAGTGTCCGTCAGCGACGCCGAATACGTGCTCGCGGGGCTCTATGCCCGGCAGGCCTGGGACCTCCGGGACTACCCCGTGGCTGCCGCCCACGCCGCCGCCGCCGCCAAGATCGCCCTGGAGGCCAAAAACACCAGCGCGTGGTGGAACATGACCTACATGCAGGCCGAGTGCCTGATAAAGCAGGGCCTCTGGCAGGAGTGCAAGGACGTGGTCCAGAACCTCCTGGACCACCCCATGGCCGCGGAGTCGGCCGGGCTCGGTGTCCGGGCCGAACAGATGCTCGCCGCAGCCTCGCAGGGGCAGGGCCAGCTGACCGCCGCCGTCGAGCATGCGCAGGAAGCGGTCCGGCTCTGCGCGGAGCTGCCCAAGGGCTCCACCATGATCATCGGTGCCCTCCGCGCCCTCATCGGTGCGCTGGCCGAGAGCGGCCGCCTGGACGAGGCCTGGGAGTATTGCCAGGCCATGAATGAGCAGATGGACGACCACTCCATGTCCCAGCTCGCCGGCGAGGTGGCCTGGGTGATCGGCAACGTGGCCTTCATGCGCCATGACTACCCCGAGGGAATCAAATACCACGAGCGGGCCGGCCGGCTGCTCTCCCCGGCCAACGACATCGATCTGTGGGCCCGGTTCAACAAGGCCTCCGCCGCCGTCCGGCTCTCCTCGGGCATCGTCGAACCCGAGACCCTGTCATCGATCGAGCGCGCCGAACTGGCCCTCTCGATCGTCGGCGGCAACAAGACGGACCAGCTCGAAGTCGCCTTCATCCGGGCCCGCTGGCTTTACCTCACCGGCGACATCGTGGCCGCCGTCCAAAAGCTGCGCGAGATCCATGCCGAGCGGGAGGTGCTGGCCCGGCATACGGCAGGCGAGGTCTCGCTGCTGCTGGGCAAGGCCCTCAAGGCTGCCGGGGAGTCCGCGGAGGCGCTGGTGTACCTGGAGGAAGCCCAGAAGGAGTTCAGCGCGGCGGGCGCCTCGGACCGGGTCCAGCAGGCGCTGGACGCCGTGCTCGAGATCAAGCTGGCCCAGCGGCGGGCCGAGGCCGCTTCCGCGGAAGCGTAGCCCCGGCCGGGCCCGCCTAGGCGAACGTCCGGCCGGTGAGCTTCTCGTAGGCCTCCACATAGCGGCTGCGCGTGCGCGCCACGACGTCGGCCGGAAGGGCGGGCGGGGGCGTGTCGGAGGCCTTGTCCCAGCCCGATTCGGGCGAGGTCAACCAGTCGCGCACGTACTGCTTGTCGTAGGACGGCTGGGCCCGCCCGGGCTGGTACGTGGCCGCATCCCAGAAGCGTGACGAATCCGGGGTCAGCACCTCATCGCCCAGGGTGATGGCGCCGGTGGCGGCGTCGAGGCCGAACTCCACCTTGGTGTCGGCCAGGATGATGCCGCGGCCGCGCGCGATTTCCTCGGCCTTGGTGTAGATCTCCAGGGTCAGCCGGCTCAGTTCCGCCGCGACGTCCGCACCGACGAGGCCCACGACGGCGTCGTAGGTGATGTTCTCGTCGTGCTCGCCCACTTCGGCCTTCGCCGAGGGCGTGAAGATGGCGTCCTGCAGGCGCGAACCGTCAACCAGACCGGCGGGCAGCAGGATGCCGCACACGGTGCCCGACGCGCGGTACTCCAGGAGCCCCGAGCCGGTGAGGTAGCCGCGCGCGATGCATTCGACCGGGAACATGTCCAGTTTCTTGCAGATCATCGCCCGGCCCTCGACGGCGGGGGGAACACCGCCGTCGACCGTGGACGCGAGGACGTGGTGCGCGACGCCGAGCTGTTCGAACCACCACAGGCTCAGCTGGGTCAGGACGCGGCCCTTGTCCGGGATCTCGCTGGCCAGGACGTGGTCGTAGGCGCTGATGCGGTCGCTGGCTACCACCAGGACGCAGTCCTGGCCGAAGCGTTCGGTGAAGGCCTGGTCCGCGGGGACGTAGAGGTCGCGGACTTTGCCGGAGTAGACGTGCTGCCAGCCGGGCAGGTCCAGAGTCGCGGTGTCCAGGCCGCTCTTGGGCTGGGTCTCTGGTGTGGGCGCTGCGGGTTCTGTCATGCTCACGCCTTCGCTTTCGACGCGGCCGGGGTTCCCGGCGCCGCTACGCGGATTTGCCCGCGGGCGGCCTTGCCGCCGATGTCCGTCCGGAACTGGCTGCCGTCCAGCTGGACGAGCTCGACGCCGTCGTACGCCCGTTCCCGGGCCTCCACGAGGTCCGTGCCCAGCGCCACGACGGCCAGGACGCGGCCGCCGGCGGACACCACCTTGCCTTCGCCGTCGAGCTTGGTGCCGGCATGGATCACGTGGACGCCGTCCAGGGCATCGGCCTTTTTCAGGCCCCGGATGCGGTCGCCGGTGCGCGGGGTGTCGGGGTAGTTTTCTGCGGCCACGACGACGGCGACCGCCGTGTCCTTGGACCAGCGCAGCGGCTGCACCTTGTCCAGTTCGCCCTTGGCGCCGGCCATGAGCAGCCCGCCGAGGGGCGTCCTGAGCCGGGCGAGGACGGCCTGGGTTTCGGGATCGCCGAACCGGACGTTGAATTCGATGACCCGCGTGCCGCGCGAGGTCAGGGCGAGTCCGACGAAGAGGACGCCGACGAACGGGGTGCCGCGGTGGGCCATCTGGTTGACCGTGGGCTGGGCGACGCGGTCGATCACTTCCTGGACAAGGCCATCGGGGGCCCATTCCAGCGGCGTGTAGGCGCCCATGCCGCCGGTGTTGGGGCCCTCGTCGTTGTCGAAGATGCGCTTGAAGTCCTGCGCCGGGGACAGTGCCACCGTGTTGGTGCCGTCGCAGAGGACGAAGACCGAGACCTCGGGCCCGTCGAGGAATTCCTCGATCACGACGGCGCCGCCGGCGTCGAAACAGCTCTGGGCGTGCGCGAGCGCCTCGTCCCGGTTGTTGGTGACCACGACGCCCTTGCCGGCGGCGAGCCCGTCGTCCTTAACGACATAGGGGGCGCCGAAGGTGTCGAGCGCGTCGGCCGCTTCCTCGGCAGTGCCGGCCACGCGGGCCATTGCCGTGGGGACGCCGGCCTCGGCCATGACTTCCTTGGCGAAGGCCTTGGACGCTTCCAGCTGGGCTGCTGCCTTGCTGGGGCCGAAAACCGGAATGCCGGCGGCCCGGACGGCGTCGGACACACCGGCGGCGAGGGGCGCCTCAGGGCCGACCACCACCAGGTCCACGGTGAGCTTGACGGCCAGCGCGGCGACGGCGTCGGGATCGTTCGCGTCGATCGCATATGTGGGGACCAGCGCGCTGATGCCGGCGTTGCCCGGGGCCGCGTGGACCTCGGAAACGTTGGGGTCGGCGAGCAAGGATCGGACAATGGCGTGTTCGCGGCCGCCGGGGCCGATGACAAGTACCTTCACAGTCTCCAAGGGTACGGGGTGCACCCCGCAGGCTCCTAAGCTGTGTCGGCCCCCGGACATGCTCAACCTTCGCGGCAACGAACGCCCGGGCGCCGGGGAATCCGAGGGACATGCCCCAGTCCCGGTCTCGGCCACTGGACATAATGCCTTCATGTCCATGCTTGGGCCCCAGGGCTGGACATGTCCCTCTGGGGCCCGTGAGCATGTCCGTTCTTGGGCCCCAGGGCTGGGCATGTCCCGCGGGGACCCGTGAGCATGTCCACTGGCCAGACAATCCGCCGGCCGCGCAGCTACGAATGGCCTGTATGAACAAGCCCAGTATGAAGCCCAGCAAGCGGTCCCGCGGCGCCACAGCCCTGGCCGCGGTGGCCGGAGTGGCCGCCGCCGCCGTCGTCCTGTCCGTCGCGGAACTGATAGGCGCGTTCTTCACCACGCGGGCGACGCCCCTGATTGCGCTGGGCTCCACGTTTATCGACTTCACGCCGCTCTGGATGAAGAACTTTGCCGTTGAAACGTTTGGCACCAACGACAAGGCCGCGTTGTTCGTTGGGATGGCCGTCACGATCCTGCTGCTCGCGTGCGTGCTCGGCATCGTGGCGTACCGGAAGTGGGCCCTGGGTGTGGCCGGTGTGGTGCTGATGGGCGCCGTGATCGTCGGCAGCGTGGTGACCCGGGCCAGCGTCAAACCGGTCGACGCCATTCCCTCCCTGATCGGCACCGTGGCAGGTCTGGTGGTGCTGCGGCTCCTGATCACCAGGCTGTGGCGGATGCAGGAATGGCCGGACCAGGAGGCCGATCTCGCCGCGAAGGAACCCGACCGCCCGGCGACCACCCGACGCGCGTTCTTTGCCGCCGCCGGCATCACCGCGGCCGCCTCGGGCATCGCCGCCACCGGCGGGCGCCTGCTGAGCGCCGCCCGCAGCAATGTGGCCGCCGCCCGCGAATCGCTGAAGCTGCCCGCACCCGCCAAGGCCGCGGCCGCCGTCCCGGCCGGTGTCCAGTCCAAGGCGTCTGGGGTCACACCGTGGCTGACCCCGAACAAGGACTTTTACCGGATCGACACGGCCCTGAGCGTGCCGGAGATCAACGTCCAGGACTGGGAGCTGCGCATCCACGGCCTTGTGGAACAGGAGGTCCGGCTCACCTTCCAGGATCTGCTCGACGCCCAGCTCATCGAATCCCATGTGTCCCTGACCTGTGTGTCCAACCCGGTGGGCGGCAACCTGGCCGGCAACGCCAAATGGCTGGGCATGCCCATCCGGGACGCCCTGAAGCTGGCCCGCCCCAAGCAGGGCGCGGACATGGTGCTCTCCACGTCGGTTGACGGCTTCAGCGCCTCCACGCCTCTGGAGGTTCTCCAGGACGACCGCGATGCGATGCTGGCGATCGGCATGAACGGCGAGCCCCTCCCGCTCGAACACGGCTACCCGGTGCGGATGGTGGTTCCCGGGCTGTACGGCTTCGTCTCCGCCACCAAGTGGGTGGTGGACCTCGAGGTGACCCGGTTCGCCGACAGCAAGGCTTACTGGACCCAGCGCGGCTGGTCCGAACGCGGCCCGATCAAGACCATGGCCCGGGTGGAAGTGCCCAAGTCCTTCGCCAAGGTCCCCGCCGGAAAGGTCGCGCTTGGCGGTACCGCGTGGGCCCAGACCCGCGGGATCACCAAGGTGGAGGTGCAGATCGACAGCGGCCCGTGGACCGAGGCAGTGCTTGCCGATGAGGCCTCCCTCATCACCTGGCGGCAGTGGTCCCTCAACTGGGACGCCACGCCGGGCCCGCACTACATCAAGGTCCGGGCCACTGACGGCACCGGCGAGGTCCAAACGGACAAGCGGGCGGATCCGGTCCCGGACGGCGCCTCCGGCTGGCAGTCAGTGATGGTGACCGTGGAATAACCGGGGTATCAGGACCGGGCACCATAGACTTGCTGCATGGCTTTGAACCCGCATGCAACCTTCACGGTCGACTCCGCCGTCGAACTGGCAGTCATCGAACGCAGCGGCTTCGTGGAGTCCCGCCACATCGGCTCGGCTGTCGTGCTGGCCGCGGATGGAACCGTGGTGGTCGAGCTCGGCGACATTAACGCCCCCATCCTGGCCCGGTCCACGCTCAAACCGCTGCAGGCCCTCGCATCGATGCAGTCCGGAGTGCCCCTGCGGGGCGCCCAGGTGGCCATCGCGTGCGGCAGCCATGTCGGATCCCTGGACCACATGGATGTGGTGGAGGGCATGCTCAAGGCGGCCGGGGCCAAGGAAGACCAGTTGCAGTGCCCGGCCGACTGGCCCCAAGATGAGACCGCCCGGAACTGGCTGGTCCAGACTGAGCGCGGCAAGTCCAAGCTTGCGTTCAACTGCTCGGGCAAGCACGCCGCGTTCCTTTGGGCGTGCACGGAGAACGGCTGGGACAAGAACAGCTACCTCGAACCCAACCACCCGCTCCAGCAGCGGATCCGCTCCGTGATCGAGGAGTACTGCGGTGAACACATCGCCCACCTCGGCATCGACGGCTGTGGGGCGCCTGTTGCTGCGGTGTCCCTGACAGGGCTGGCCAGGGCCTACTCGAAGCTGGCCAAGGCGCCGGGCGACAAGAATTCGAACGCGCGGGCTGCCACGATTGCCACGTCCATGCTGGACTACCCGTGGGCTGTCCAGGGACGCGGACAGGCCAACACGATCGTCATGGACGAACTCGGCATCCTGGCCAAGATCGGCGCCGAGGGCGTGCTGGTCATGGCCACCCGCCAGGGCGTCTCCGTTGCCATCAAGATGCTCGACGGCAACATCCGGGCCACCACCCTGATCGGACTGACGCTCCTCGCGGCCTCCGGCGCCGTCGAAATCCCTGAGGTGTCCAGCGTCCTGGACAAGGTGGTGGACCCCGTCCTGGGCGGGGGACGCCCGGTGGGCAAGATCCGGCTCGGGCGGGCCGTCGCGGCTCTGCTCGACTAGGGCTGGAGGCAGGAAAGTGGCTGTACCGCGCCGTCGAATCGCCGTGGACGAGGGCCGCGCGGCGCTCGCCGCCTGGCAGGCCGCCACCCCGGTCGCGCCGGGAATCAAAGTACCCGGCGCGGAAGGAACCAGTACCGGCGGTTCCAGCCCCGTCCCGCGCGCCACCATCGCGACGGCGGTGCGCTACTCGCTGGAGGAAGTCAGCGCGCGGGCGCCCGGCAACTCCGTGGAAGTGCGCGTCCCGCCGTTCGGCGTCACGCAGTGCGTGGAGGGCCCGCGGCACACGCGCGGCACTCCGCCGAATGTCATCGAGTGCGACGCCGCCACCTGGCTGGCGATGGTCAGCGGGCGTTTGAGCTGGGCAGACGCCGTCGCGGCCGGCCAGGTTGCGGCCTCGGGACTGCGCGCGGACCTGTCCGCCCTCCTGCCCCTCTAACCCCTAACCGGGCCGCGCGGGCCGGGCCCAACAGCCGGTCCGGGCCCTCTAGCCTGTCCGGGCCCTCAGCCGCGTCCGATGTAGGGCATGCCCGCGGCCGTGACCACGAGGGAGCCCACGTTGGCCGACGCCGGCATCCCGGCCATCAGCAGCACGGCCCGGGCGGCGTCCTGCACCGCAAATGTCGGCTCGGCCCGCACGCTGCCGTCCGCCTGGGCTGCCCCCGAGCCGACGCCGATTTCCTCCATGAGATCCGTGGCGGCATTGCCGATGTCGATTTGTCCGCAGGTGATGCCGAACCCGCGCCCGTCCAGGTCAATGCTTTTGGTCAGCCCCGTGATCGCGTGCTTGGTCACCGTGTAGGCCACTGTCCGCGGCCGGGGCGAATGCGCCGCGATCGAGCCGTTGTTGATGATTCTTCCGCCCTGGGGTGACTGGGCCTTCATGGCCCGGACGGCGGCCGCGGCGCAAAGGAGGGACCCTGTGAGGTTCACGGCTACGGTCGCGTCCCAGTCCTCCCTGGTGATCTCGTCCACCGAGGCGGCGGGGCCGAACACGCCGGCGTTGTTGAAGAGCACGTCAACGCGTTCCCACTGGCCCAGCGCCGCGGCGAAGAGCCGCTCGACGTCGTCGGGGACGGTGACATCGCACGGGACCGCGAGTCCCTGGCGGTGGCCGGCCGCCGTCTCGCGGAGCGGCTCTTCCCGCCGCCCCGCCAGGACCACCCGGTAGCCCTCCGACAGCATGAGTCGGGCCACCGCACGGCCGATGCCGGAACCGGCTCCGGTGACGACGGCGACCCTTCCGGGGGTGTGGTGCTGGCTCATAGGGTCCTCCTCGACCATTACGCGGCTGCCCGGCCAGCGTACCGCCGAGACGGCACATCACGGCAGTGTTACTCGCCCGGACCGCCGCGAACTGTCTTCTCGGGAGGGGGCGGGGCGGACATTTTGGGGGCGTGCCGCCCTAGCGGGAGTCGCCGCTGCGGTCCCGGACCTGCCGGCCCGTGCGGTAGCCGGACCAGAACGCCAGCACCAGCAGCCCGACGCCGATCAGCGCGGACCCGGTCCAGGCGCTGGCGCCCATGAACATGAGCCCCTGCGGCAGGACGGGCCCCGTGGCCAGCGGCGGATACCCGATCCAGCCAAAGTCCTCCTGCGCCACCGGCTGGGCGAGAAAAACCAGACCCGCGAGCAGCATGGCCGCGGCAACAAGCGGCACTGCCACGCGGCCGAGCACACTCTTCCGGCCACTGCCGGAACCTCGATTCCCCCGCGGATCCATGGCCATACTGTACCGCTCTGTGCGGGATTCTCGGCTGGGGCAACGGCCGCGCGGAGAGTCAGTGGCGGGCCCGTGCCCTCTTTCCCGCTGCCAGTGAGCCCCCCGTTGCGGACGTTGGGCGTCCGGCACCGCCGAGCCGCCCCCTGATCACCCGGGCGGACGAGCCGGGCATGGGGGCCCGGCCGTCGGCGCTGCGGTCCCTGATCAGGCCGGTCCCGGCGATCTCCCTCGCCTGGGCCACCCCGGCCACCGCCGCTTTCTTGGTGGGAAACGTCACCGAAACTGCCATCAGTTGCCCTGCCCCGTCCATCATCCGAATGCGGTAGCCGCCGTCGGGCGCGTCCACGAGCTCAAAATACCCCGCCATTGCACACTCCTCGTTCCCTCATATCCCCCGCCGGGATGTTAGTAAGTGTACTTACTTAACGGTGGAGGGAAAATGCTGAAGGTCCCGCCCACCGCCCACGGGCGGCCGTCGGCGGCCAGAACGGCCCTCACGGGCGGCCCCTGCCGGGGCGCGGACTACCGGCGCGGCGCGGGGCGCGGGCGGGGCGGTCGGACGGGCCGGGGAGGCACCCCGACCGCGGTGTGCGGCGGCGTATCGCTGCGGCGGATGCCATCTTCGTGCAGTTCCAGCGCGCTCATCACCAAGGCGAAGTGGCTGAAGGCCTGCGGTGTGTTGCCCAGTTGCCGGCCGGCGTCGACGCCCCACTCCTCGCTGAGGAGCCCGACGTCGTTGCGCAACGCCAGCAGGCGCTCAAACAGTTCCCCGGCCTCGTGGCGCCGGCCCGCCCCGATCAGGGCCTCCACCAGCCAGAAGGAGCACGCCAGGAACACCCCTTCCTCACCGGGAAGCCCGTCATCGCTCTGCGCCGGCAGGTAGCGGCGCAGGAAGCCGTCATGCGTCAACTCCCGCTGGACGGCGTCGATGGTTCCGATGATGCGCGGATCATCCGGCGCCAGGAACCCCACCCGGGGCAGCAGCAGGAGGCTCGCGTCCAGCTCGGGCCGCCCGTAGGACTGCACAAACGTGTTGCGTTCGGCGTCGAACCCGTTGGCCATGACCTCGGCGTGGATGGTGTCACGCAGCTCCTCCCAGCGGTCCGCCGGGCCAATCAGGCCGAAGTCCCTTACCCCCTTGACCATGCGGTCCGCCGCCACCCATGCCATCACCTTGGAGTGCGTGAAATGGCGTCGCGGGCCCCGCATTTCCCACAGCCCGTTATCCGGCTGGCTCCAGGCTGTCTCGAGATGTTCCATGAGGGCCACCTGGACGTCCCAGGCGTCGTCGGTGTGCTTGAGGAGCGAGTTCCGGGTCAGGGACAGGCAATCTAGCACCTCGCCCCAGACGTCTAGCTGCAGCTGGCCGGCCGCGCCGTTGCCGGTACGCACCGGCGCCGAGTTTTCATAGCCCTTCAGCCACGGCAGTTCGAGCTCCGGCAGCCGGCGTTCACCGTGGAGCCCGTACATGATCTGCAGATCCGCGGGGTCCCCGGCGACGGCGCGGAGCAGCCAGTCACGCCACGCGCCGGCCTCCTCCGTGTAGCCGGCGGCCAGCAAAGCCTGCAAGGTGAGGGTGGCGTCGCGCAGCCAGCAGAAGCGGTAGTCCCAGTTCCGGGTGCCGCCGATCTCCTCCGGCAGGGACGTCGTGACGGCTGCAACGATGCCGCCGGTGGGGGCGAAGGTCAAGGCTTTGAGCGTGATCAGCGAGCGCTGGACCGCGTCGCGGTGCGGCCCGGTGATCTTGCACTTCGCCGACCAGTCGAGCCAGAACTCCTCGGTGGAGGCCAGGACCGCCTCCGGGTTCACGGAGCGCGGCCGGCGGAGGTGGCTGGGGCTCCAGGTCAGCACGAAGGGCACGCGCTCCCCGGCCGTGACCGTGAAGTCGCTGAGGGTGTGCATCCGCTCACCGCGCAGGGGCGCCTCGGTCACCAGGTAGGCGGCGTCGGGCCCGGCGACGGCGTGGATTCCGCGCTCGTCGTGGCGGACCCACGGCACAATATGGCCGTAGTCGAACCGGAGGGCCAGTTCGCCGCGCATCCGCACCGTGCCGCTGACACCGACCACGATCCGCACGATGTCCGCCACTTCGTCGCGGGGCGGCATGAAGTCAATGATCCGGACCTTGCCCTCGGGCAGGTCCCACTCGGTTTCCAGGATCAGCGTGCCCGTGCGGTAGCGGCGCCGCGTGCATTCGCCGCCGGCTGCCGGCGCCAGCAGCCACCGGCCGGCCGCGGGGGTATCGAGGAGCGCGCTGAAACAGGCTGGTGAGTCGAAGCGTGGCAGGCACAGCCAGTCGATGGAACCTTCAGTGCTGATCAGGGCCGCGGTATGCAGATCCCCGACCATTGCGTAATCCTCGATGCGTACCATGACACTTACAGTGCCACACCGCCGTCGCACCCGGCACTGTGACGGCACCCGGGAGACGGCGCACTGGGTCGGCGCCCGGGAGGCTGCGCACTGGAGCGGCAGTTCGGGAGGAGGACGGGCATGGCAGAACACGGAAGAGCTGTGCGGATCGGCACGTCCGGCTGGAGCTATGACCACTGGGACGGGGTCCTCTACCCGCCGGGCCTGCCGGCCCGGGACCGGCTGGCCCACTACGCGGCCCGCTTCGACACCGTGGAATTGAATGCCAGCTTCTACCGCTGGCCGAAGGAGGCAACGTTCGCCAGCTGGCGCCGCCGCCTGCCCGACGGTTTCGCCCTGTCCGTCAAGGCGCCCCGTGGCCTGACGCACGCCAAAAAGCTCTACGCCCCGGAGGTCTGGGCGGGCCGGATCACCCGGTGCTGGCACGAACTCGGCGACAAACGGGCCGTGCTGCTCGTCCAGCTGCCCCCGGGCTTGGCGCGGGATGACGCCCGGCTGGACTACTTCCTGGCGGCGCTCCCCGCGTGGATCCGCGTCTGCGTGGAGTTCCGCCACCCCAGCTGGGACGACGACGCCGTGTATGCCCTGCTGGAACGTCACGGGGCTGCCTACTGCATCATGAGCGGCGCCGGACTCCCGTGCGTCCTGCGCGCCACCGCGCCGTTCGTTTACATCCGGCTGCACGGCCCCGACCACGACTTCCTGTACGGCGGATCCTATTCCGATGACGACCTACGCTGGTGGGCTGACCGGATCCGCGAGTGGCAGGCCAGCGGGAAAGACGTCTACGCCTATTTCAACAACGACGGCGGCGGCAACGCCGTGCGCAACGCCGCCACTCTGCGCGGGCTGCTGGGTGAGCAGGCACCCTGGTAACCGGGCGTCACGGGGGGCGACCTCACCGCGCCCCGCAGGCACCGCCGGCGCCCGGCACTGTGGGAGAGTGGAGGCATGGAATTGGCGTCGCAACCAGCGCAACAGCTGCCCGTATCCGGCAACAGGGCCTTCCGGCTCGCCCACTGGGTGTCAGACGCCGTGAATGAGGTTCGCCTGAAGACGGCCCGGAGCTGGAAGTTCGTCCCGCAGACCGTCGCCTATCAGGGCTACGGCTCGACAGAGTGGGTCAGGCTACTGGGCCGCGTGGTCCTCACCAGCAAGCCCGTGCCCGGCAGCAAAGCGGAGCGGGTGGCCCTGAACGGCAACCAGAACGTCCGCGGCTGGCGCGCCTTCACGAGCGTCCCAGTCCAGTTCACCGAGGTGGAGATCCAGATCGGCGGCGTCACCACGCACGTGCATACGGACCGCGGCGGCCTGGTGGACACCCTGGTGCACGTGAAGCTGACCCCGGGCTGGCATACGGCCGTGCTGCGGGCCGAGGGAACGGAACCGGTCGAGGCCAGGATTTTCGTGATCTCCTCTGATACCACGCTGGGCATTGTCTCGGACATTGACGACACCATCATGGTCACAGCCCTCCCCCGGCCTTTCCTGGCGCTGTGGAACACCTTCGTCCTGAACGAACGCGCCCGGATGGCGACGCCGGGCATGGCCGTCCTGATGGATCGACTCAAGGTGGAGCACCCGGAGGCGCCGGTGATCTACCTGTCCACCGGGCCGTGGAACGCCGCGCCCACCTTGGCCCGCTTCATCGCCCGGAACCTCTACCCCTCGGGCGCCCTGCTGCTTACGGACTGGGGGCTGACCCACGACCGCTGGTTCCGCAGCGGCCAGGAACACAAACGGCGGAACCTTGAGCTGCTGGCCCAGGAGTTCCCGAACATGCGCTGGGTGCTGTTCGGCGACAACGGGCAGCACGATGAAGAGATTTACTCCGGCTTCGCGCAGGAGCACCCGGACCAGGTCGCCGCGATCGGCATCCGGCAGCTCTCGGCCAGCGAGGCCGTCTTCGCCGGCGGCCACTCCGACACCGGAGACCACTCGGAATCATCCGTCCCGTGGCTCTATTCGCCCGACGGCGCCGGACTCGCCAAGGGCCTGCAGGACCTGGATCTGCTCTGAGTTGAACCTGCTTTAGGTTGAAGCTGATTTGGGTTGAACCTGCTTTAGGTTGAACCCGCTTTTTAGGGCGTCAGCCCGCCGGGCTGGGCTCTCCGACGTCGGCCGCCCCGTCCTGCTGTCCGGCGGGGCCCTTCTGTCCGACGTCGGCCGCTTCATCCTGCTGTCTGCCTGCCGTTTGCGCGGCGGGCACAGCGTTCCGGGCCGCAAGGACCTCTTGGAGCCAGTAGTAGGAGGCCTTCGGTGTGCGGACCTGGGTGTCGAAATCGACGTGCACCAAACCGAACGGCTGCTTGTAGCCGGCGGACCATTCGAAGTTATCCATGAAGGACCACACATAGTAGCCGCGAAGGTCGATGGCCTCGGCCGCACCGCCGGGACGGGTCGCTTCCAGGGCGGCGCCGATGTGGTCCGCGAGGTAACGCAGGCGCCGTTCATCCGGAACCATCCGTCGGTCCGACCCGACACACTGGACCACCACGTCCTCGAAACTGGCCCCTCCCTCGGTGATGTAGACCGGGGGGAGATCCGGGTAGCGGTCAGCCACCTCAGCCAAGGCAACCGACATGTATTCGGGCTTGACCGGCCAGCCGTAGGCGGTGGTCTCGGTGTCCGGGAACGGCGCGATGTGGAAGGGCGCACCGGGCGTCCCGCTGAGGTCATCCCCCATGGCCTCGGCCATTCCGGCCGGCACGGCACCCTCACCCGGACCCGCCCCGACGCGGGTGGGCATGTAGTAGTTCAGGCCATAGAAATCCAGGGGCTGGGAGATCAGTTCCATGTCTTCACTGGAGGGGTTGAACGACGATGAAAAGAATGTGGCGGCCCGAATGATGTCCGGGTACTTGCCGAGCAGCACGGGGTCGGCGTAGAGCCGGTTCTGCGCCAGATCCATGAGTCCGGCGCTGACCGCGTCCAGCGGGTTGGCGGTGGCCGGGACCATTGGCGAGTACACGTTGGTGATGCCGATGTCGCCCTGCACCTTGGCGGCACGCAGCGCCTGGAGCGCCAGTCCGTGGCCCAGCAACTGGTGATGCACACTGGGGAGCGCCTTGAGCATGAGCGCCTCGCCGGGCGCGTGCATTCCCAGGACATAGCCGTTGGTGGTGACTGTGGCGGGCTCGTTGACCGTAACCCAGCGGGAAACGCGATCCCCGAAGGCGGCCGCGGCGATCGCGGCGAAGTCCCCCAGCCGGTGGGCCGTATCCCGGTTCATCCAGCCGCCGGCCTCATCCAGGGGCAACGGGGTGTCCCAGTGGTAGAGCGTGGCCATGGGGGAAATGCCGTTGGCAAGCAAAAGGTCGATCAGCCGGTCATAGAAGTCCAGTCCGGCGGGGTTCACGGGTCCGCTGCCGCCGGGCTGGATCCTGGACCAGGACAACGAAAATCGGTACGAGTCGATCCCCAGGGCCTTCATCAGTGCCACGTCCTCCGGCATCCGGTGGTAGTGGTCGCAGGAGACGGCAGGGCTGTGGTCCTCCACGATCGACCCCGGTTTCGCGGCGAAGAGGTCCCAACCGGACGGGCCGCGGCCGTCCTCATCGAGCGCACCCTCGATCTGGAAGGCCGACGTAGCCACGCCCAGGGTGAAGCCGGGCGGAAGAAGGGAAGCCAGATCCTTGGCGGAAGCGTTCATCGACGGGGACCTCTATGTTGTTTCGGGAGTTGGTTGACTGATCTTAGGCTTCGACCGGGGCCGGGCGCCACGACGTGCGCAGTGTGCCGGGCACGGTTTGACGGGCGCCGCTCCGTTGGCCAGTGTTGACCCGTGCACGTGAAAACTGAACAAGCCGTCAACGGCCGGCCGTCCTCGACGGCGCCGCCCAGCCTCGGCCGGCAGGCAGCGGCTCTCGCCTGCTTCCTCGCGGTCTCCCACGGGGTGTCTTTCGTGGCGTCGCTGGTCATCATCGAGAACGCTGGCGGCTGGTACGCCGCGGCGGACAAGGCTCCGTGGACTCCGCCCGGCTGGGCCTTCGGAGCGGTCTGGACGGTCCTTTATTCGACCATGGCGGTGGCGGCGTGGCTGGTCTGGCGCCGGGGAACACGACGTTCCTCCGGACGCAGCCGAGGCGCCATGACCGTCTACGGCATCCTGTTGCTCCTGAACCTCGCCTGGGCGCCCCTGTTCTTCGGCATGTACTCAGTAGTCGGCTCGGCCGCCCTCTGGCTGGCCCTCCTGGTCATCGCCGCCCATACCGTGGCCGCCGGCGCCACAGTGGTCCGGTTCGGCCTCATCAGCCGGGCCGCGGGCCTGCTCATGCTGCCGTACGTCTCCTGGATTGTGTTCTCACTTAGCCTGAACGCCTACGCCGCCGCCAGCAACTGAACGCTGACGGCGCTCAGTCCTGGCTGGCGTCGGCGGCGGACAGCGTTCCGGTGACTTGTTCGCCCGGAATCCGGGCCGTCCGCCAGGTGTCCAGCGCAATGACTCCGCCCAGGACGACGAGTGAGATGGAGAAGGCGCCCAGGGCATCGGTCAGCCAGTGGTAGCCCAGATAGAGGCGGCTGAAGGCTGCGAAGAACATGCCGATCCCCGCCACGATGAAGGCGATGACGGCGGCTTTGGGGTTCTTCCGGCGCGAAAAGACCAGGAAAGTGGTGACCAGCAGGAAATCACATGCGCCCAGGACGTGACCGGAAGGAAAGGAGAATGTGGTGTCGGCGCCGAAGAGCATCAAGTCCACGGGAGGACGCTGGCGTTCCACGATGCGGCCAATGATCTGGGCAAGGATCACCCCGGTCAGCATGGCGCCGGCCAACAGCATCGGCCGCCAGGCGTGCTTGGCAAGCAAGCCCCAGGCCACCGTCACGACGAGGACGATGATCGGCAGGCCGATGGGGCCGAAGACGATCGCCAGGATGATCATGATGGTGGTGGCAGGCTCCCCGCGCAGGGTCAGGAGCCAGGACCGCGTGGGCTCATCCGCCGCCGACAGGCCACCGTGCTGGAGGACTCCGGCGAGGATTACCGTGAACAGCACGGCGCCCGCGATCATCAGGACCACGGCAGTGCGGTAGAGATTCCGGCGCGCCGTCGCGCTCATGTACCGCTCCTCCACGACGAACTTGTCGTGGAAGGTCCGCCACCGGCCCTGCGGTTTGCCTGTTTGAGCCTCTGCCATGTCTCCCTGCCGCCTTTGCGCCGTGTTGTCGATAGTCCCCGCTGACGATTATCCCCCTTATGGGCGCAGTGGGAGGCAAATCGCCAGCCGGGACCGCCAGCGCCCGGGGGTGGCGAGCTGCCGGCCTGCGTAACCTTTGCGCCCGAACGGGGGCTGGACCTTGCTGTGAGCGGCTTCACACTGTAATCTCCCAGACAGACAATGTAGCCCTCAAGGCAACTTGTGATGCTTAGTAAGCAACTCTTTCGGAAATCAATGATGAGCTGGATGGAGAACAACAATGGTCGACGAACAGCCTGCCGGTGCCCGCGGGGTGCGGAGCCGCGGAAAGGTCACCGATGTGGAGACCTACGGCATTGAACGGATACCGGAGAAGGACCGCAACGCGAGCGCCTTTGACCTGTTCAGGGTTTCGTTCGGCGGGGCCAACACCTTTGCCACGGCCTTCCTGGGCGCATTTCCGATCCTGTTCGGCCTCTCATTCTGGCAGGGGCTCGCCGCGACGGTGACGGGCTTGGTTGTCGGCGCCCTCCTGCTGGCACCCATGGCCGTGTTCGGCCCCACGAACGGGACCAACAACGCGGTGTCCTCCTCCGCCCACCTCGGTGTGCATGGCCGGGTGGTCGGATCATTCCTGTCCTTGCTGACTGCCTTGGCGTTTTTCTCCATCTCGGTCTGGAGTTCCGGCGATGCCCTGGTGGGCGGCCTGAACCGGCTGGTGGGCCTGCCGCAGGACATGGGCTCGTTCGCCGTCGCCTACGGCCTCTTTGGTGGACTCGTCCTGGTTGTCTGTGTCTACGGGTTCAAGTTCATGCTGCTGGTGAACAAGATTGCCGTCACGGCGGCCACCCTGCTGTTCGTTGTCGGCTTCATCGCCTTCGCGGGCGACTTCAACCTGAACTTCGAGGGCACTTTCGGGACCGGATTCGACGGCGTCGGCATGGCGGGATTCATTCCGGCCTTCATCGGCGCGGCCCTGATCGTCATGTCCAACCCCATTTCCTTCGGCGCGTTCCTGGGCGACTGGGCTCGATACATTCCCACCGCTACACCGAAGCGCCGGGTCATGGGTGCGGCGCTGCTGGCCCAGCTGGCGACTCTTATTCCGTTCGTCTTTGGTCTGGCCACGGCGTCCATCATCGCCACCAAGGCGCCGGAATTCATGGACCCGGCGGCGCCGAACTACGTCGGCGGGCTGCTTGCGGTTTCCCCGGCCTGGTATTTCGTGCCGCTTTGCGCCATAGCCCTGATCGGCGGCATGTCCACCGGGGCGTCCTCGCTGTACGGCACCGGCCTTGACTTCAGCAGCGTCTTCCCGAGGTTCAACCGGGTCCAGGCCACCCTCTTCATCGGGGTCCTGGCGATCGCGTTCATCTTCGCCGGCCGTTTCGCCTTCAACCTCGTTCAGAGCATTTCCACGTTCGCCACCCTGATCGTGACCTGCACCGCGCCGTGGATGGTGGTCATGATCATCGGCTTCATCACCCGCCGCGGCTGGTACGACGCCGATGCCCTCCAGGTGTTCAACCGGCGCCAGAGTGGCGGACGGTACTGGTTCAACCACGGCTGGAACCTGCGCGGCATGGCCGCCTGGCTGGTCAGCGCCGCGGCCGGGCTGAGCTTGGTGAATATGCCCGGCCAGTTCCAGGGGCCGCTGGGCAACCTGGCAGGCGGCGTGGACATCAGCCTGCCGGCATCGCTGGCGCTTGCGGCTGTCCTCTACCTTGGGCTGCTGTGGATCTTCCCGGAACCGCGCGGGGTGTTCCCCGCCGCCGGGCCGCGCTGGATCCCATCGAAGGACACCGCGGTGCCGCCGGTTACGGATGCAGCTGGCAATACCGTGCCGGCCCTGACAAAGGAGGCTGCTTCGCCGGGCTTGCCCGGCGACCGGGATCCCGAGCTGGTGGGCCAGCCGTGACGTGGTTCGATCTCAGCGTTCCGCTCCGCAACGGAATGCCTGTCTACCCCGGAGACCCAGAGGTCCGGATCGCACCGGCGCTGACAGTGGAGGCCGACGGCGCCAATGTGCTCTCCCTCGCGTTGGGTTCCCATTCGGGCACCCACGCCGACGCACCCCTGCATGTGGGCGACGGCTGGGCGGCCCTGGACGAACTGCCGCTGTCCCGCTTCGGGGGGATCGCCGAAATAGTGGACGTCCGCGGTGTGGCCCGCGGAGGCGCCATCACCGCCGCGCAGTTGGCAGGGATCGCCCCGGCGGGCTCGCCCGGGGATCCAGGGAATCCGGCGAAAATCCTGCTGCTGCACACCGGCTGCGCCGCGGCTTGGGGAACCGACGAGTACCTCAAGCACCCGTGGCTCGATGCTGCCGCGGCGCAACTGATCCTGGACCGCGGCTACCGCGCCGTGGGCTTGGATGCCCTCAGCGTGGATCCCACCTTCGCCGGCGCCTCGGACGGGACCCCGGCGGCGAGCGGCTTCCCCGCCCACGCCATCCTGGCCGGAAACGGCTGCATCATCGTGGAAAACCTCACAGGGCTGGAGCAGGTCCAGAGGGCGACGGACGCAGGAACCGACGTCGAGGTCTTCCTCTTTCCGCTCAATATCCCCGGGGCCGACGGCGCCCCGCTCCGGGCCGTGGCCCGGCCGCTGCCCGTTCCGGAGCTGCAGCCGCCGGTAGTGCCGCGGACGGAGCCCGGCGCCCTCAGCCGGGAAGAGGTGCAGGAGGCGGCGGACCGTCTGGTCGCCGCTTTCGCGGCCACGGACACCGAGGCCTACTTTGCAGCCTTCAGCCCCCAGGCGACATTCATTTTCCATCCGGAAGCCCATCGCCTTGGTTCGCGGTCCGCCTACCGGACCCTCTGGGACAGCTGGCTCGCCAGCGGCTGGCGGGTGCTGGACTGCCGGAGCAGCGAGCAGGACATCCAGCTTCTGGGGGCTACCGCGGTGTTTTCGCACCGCGTGGCCACGACAGTCCAGATTGACCAGGAAGGTGGCCGCGAGACAAGCGATGAGCGCGAGACCATCATCTTCTCCCGGGCCGTGGACGGCAGCATCGTCTGCGTCCACGAGCATCTCTCGGCCTGCCCCGCAGATGTCTAGGGCCAAAGGTCCCGGAACGAAAGGAACCGCAGGTCAACGTCGCCCGGGCCGCTGAAACCGTATTTCCGGACCGAAAGGTGCCCCTGGAACGATTTGACGCGTCAATAAATATGACGTTACTGTTCCTGAATCCATTGGGGCCGACTAGAAGTACTCCAAGAAAGATAGAGCGATGACCACCATTACCCAGTCCATTGAGATCCAAGTCGACAACCGGCGCGTCCTCGACGAACGACTCAACGACGCCGTCCGCGGGCTGCAGCAGCTCGCCATGACCACGGGGACGCACGGCATTCTGCTCACGCGACACAAGCCGGGCCACTACACCGCGGCCCTCTCCGACCAGGTCCCCTTCGGCATGACCCGCGAACTCGTTCACTGAGCTGAGCCACCGGCAAACCGGACGCTGAGAGCCGGATTCAACAAAGCCAGGTCCCGGGCGGCAGAGCATCGACTCGCCGCCCGGGACCTTTTTGGTGTTTCAGGGACAGTCACCGGTCAGGGTCTGGTCACCGGTCAGGGTCTGGTCACCAGTCATGGACGGTGCCGTCCACGAGGCGGTTGTAGGGCAGGTAGGCCTGCTGGTAGGGGAACGCGGCGGCGGCTTCTTCGTTGAATTCGACGCCGATGCCGGGTTTGTCGCCCGGGTGCAGGTAGCCGTCCACGAACGTCATGGACTGCTCGAAGACCTCGTTGGTCTTATCCGAGTGCTGCATGTATTCCTGGATCCCGTAGTTGTGGATCGCCAGGCCCACGTGCAGCTGCGCGGCGAACCCGACCGGGGAGATGTCGGTGGGGCCGTGGAAACCGGACTTGACCTGGTACTGCGCGGCGAAGTCCATCACCTTCTTCAACGGGCTGATCCCGCCGAAGTGGGTCGAGGCGGCCCGGACGTAGTCGATCAGCTGTTCCTTGATCAGGGT